>NZ_JBNFOL010000039.1:0-30295 GCF_057364765.1 Brevibacterium sp. LAARM3_SD1
CGGCGCCCCAGCACCGTGGCGCCAGGTTGCTGCGCCGCCGTCAGGTAGTAATTGGGGTTAGGAGCTGCGGGCGTAGAGGTTGAGCTGCTCCCACCCGGCCGCATACTTCTGGAAGGCGGCGACCGCGGACTCGGAATCGCTGTTGCTCAGCGCGGTGACCCACGAGTCGACGAGCTCCGCGGCCTCGCTCGGCCACAGCACATCGGACATCCCGCCGAGGTCGAGCTCGAGGATCGAGTTCATATCGAAGGTATCGATCCACTCGGCCAGGACCGAGGTCTGCTCGACCATGTCGACGACCTTCGAAGTATCCGCGATCGTCTCCGAGGCCCATTCCATGCGCGCCGAGGCGGCCAGGATGTCCGTGCGGATGAGCACCCGCAGACCCTCGTCGGTCTCCTCGGTGATGATCTGGTCCTCGGTCAGGGAGAAGAACAGCCACCACGACGGCGGCACGTCCCACGCCGAGACCCGGGTGAAGATCCGTGTGTCCTTCGCGTCCTGCAGCCACTCCGCACGCCGGCTCGCGGCACGCCGCCGAGCGGTCTTCGGAGCGACGATGTCCAAGGTCGCCTTCGAGGTGTGCTCTGTCAGCGATTCGAGCGCCTCCCATCCGCGGATGTCCTCCTGAGCAGGGCAGAAACGGTCCACTCCGTCCGCGGTCTGAGACGCCGGAAGGAAGATCGGAGTGCGCCGGAAAGAATCGGCCACAGGTGACGGAGGCAGGGAGATCAAGCGCTTGTCAGCGTCGTGGGAAATCTGCTCCTCGATGCGTGACCGGTTGTCCTCCACCCGCCTGTCTTGCAATTCGGAATGCACCACAAGAGGTTCGAAGATCCGCAGGGTGACGACATAATCGCGACGGTAGGCCATGGGTTCAGCCTATCCAAGGTCGGCTCGCAAAATGGAACTTCCCAGTATGAACAGGTAGGATTTAAGCGCATAGCAGAGATCTAGTCCGGGGCCATTCGCCCCATAGACGACGGAGGGGGTCACGCCAGTGGGTCGCGGCCGCGCAAAGGCAAAGCAGATCAAGGTAGCTCGGAAGCTCAAGTACTACAGCCCGGATACCGACCTTAATAGACTCCAGCAGGAGCTGGGCGCCGACGCGCACAAGTCTGGTCCGTCCGATCCTTACGACGATGAACCTGACTACTCGGCTTACGCCGACAAGTACAACGTCGACGATGACGACGAGTACGAGAACTGAGCCAGCCGCAGTCGGCTGATCTGACATCGCAGAGGGCGGGGACTTCGGTTCCCGCCCTCTGCCGTTCCCGCATATGGTCCACTGCGCCGGGACGTCCCCTCGCCGAGGCGGCTGTGCCCTCGCGCGCATCCCGACCGTTCCGTGCAGTTCCTCCCGTCCCGTGGCCATCACCCACCGGAAGCACCACACCCCCGTGCAGGAGCACGAGGGTGTGAGAGTACGGGCGAGGGATGCTCCGCAGCGAAACGCAGAGCCGCACGAGCCTTACTGCAGGATCGCGGCGCCCCCGTCGACGCCCTTGGCGCCCTGCACATAGTCGGGGTCGGTGGCGAGAGTTCCTTCATCGGCGGCGACGTCGCCGAGCACCCAGGCTCCGGGGCTCGCGGCGAGGACACCGTCGACGGATGCTGCGTCGACGACGAGGACCATGCCGACGCCGAGGTTCCAGGTGCGTTCACGGTCGTCCTGCGGCACTCCGCCGAGCTCGCCGAGCACGGAGAACACCGCCGGGATCTCCCACGAAGCCCGTGACATCTTCGCCACCAGCCCCTGCGGGAGCACCCTGGCCACATTGGCCGAGAGTCCTCCGCCGGTGACATGCGAGACCGAATGCACGGCTTCGGGCAGCGCGTCGAAGAGAGCGGCGAGCTCACCGGTGTAGACATGGGTGGGAACGAGCAGCTCCTCACCGAGGGTGCGCCCGAACTCCGAGACATGCTTATCCAGGCCCCATCCCGCCTCGGCGATGATGTGGCGGACCAGGGAGTAGCCGTTGGAGTGGATGCCCGAGGACGGCAGACCGATGAGCACGTCACCGGCACGGACCTTCTCGGGTCCAAGCAGCTTCGAGGCCTCGACGACACCCGTGGCGGCACCGGCGACATCGTATTCATCGACTCCGAGCAGCCCCGGGTGTTCGGCGGTCTCCCCGCCGACCAGGGCGACACCGGCCGAGGCACAGGCGTCGGCGATTCCCCGCACGATGTCGGCGATGCGTTCGGCCACGACCTTGCCGCAGGCGATGTAGTCGGTCATGAACAGGGGTCGGGCACCGCAGACGATGATGTCATCGACGACCATGCCCACAAGGTCGTAGCCGATGGTGTCATGCTTATCCATGGCCTGAGCGATGGCGACCTTCGTGCCCACTCCGTCGGTCGACGAGGCGAGCAGCGGACGCTCGAAGTCCTTGAGTACGGAGACGTCGAAGAGTCCGGCGAATCCGCCCATCCCACCGACGACCGAGGAGTTGTGGGTGGCCGAGACGGCAGCTTTCATCAGTTCGACAGCGCGGTCTCCGGCTTCGACGTCGACGCCGGCGGCGGCATAGGTGGTGGACTTCGGGTTCGCTTCGGAACTCAACTCAGCATCCTTTGTCGGCGGGTGTGTTGTTGACGGGAATCGGGTACTCGCCCGAGAAGCAGGCGGTGCACAGCTGGCTGCGCTCCTGCTCGGTGGCGGCGATCATGCCGTCCAGAGAGATATAGCCCAGCGAGTCCGCGCCGAGGTTCTCGCAGATCTCGGTCGTGGTCAGGCCGTTGGCGATGAGCTCGGCACGGGTGGCGAAGTCGATGCCGTAGAAGCACGGCCACTTCACCGGCGGGGAGGAGATGCGCACATGGACCTCGGCCGCTCCGGCCTCCCGCAGCATGCGGATCAGGGCGCGCTGAGTGTTTCCGCGCACAATCGAATCGTCGACGACGACGAGGCGTCGACCTTCAATGTTCTCCCGGATCGGGTTGAGCTTGAGGCGGATGCCCAGCTGCCGCAGGGTCTGCGAAGGCTGGATGAAGGTGCGTCCGACATAGGCGTTCTTCATCAGCCCCTGGCCGAACGGGATGCCCGAGGCCTCGGCATAGCCGACGGCCGCGGGGGTTCCGGATTCCGGGGTGGCGATGACGAGGTCTGCGTCAACAGGGTACTCCTCGGCCAGCTGGCGGCCCATCTGGGTCCGTGCGGCGTGGACGTTCTTGCCGTTGAGCTTGCTGTCGGGACGCGCGAGGTAGACGTATTCGAAGACGCAGCGAGCTTGGCTCGGTTCGGCGAAGCGGTGCGAACGCAGACCGTCTTCGTCGATGGCGATGAGCTCACCGGGTTCGATGTCGCGGACGAACTTAGCACCGACGATGTCGAGTGCCGCGGTCTCCGAGGCCACGACCCAGCCGTTCTCCAGCCGGCCCAGCGACAGGGGTCGGACCCCGTGCCGGTCACGCGCGGCGTAGAGGGTGTGCTCGTCCATGTAGACCAGCGAGAACGCGCCTTCGACATGCGGCAGCAGACTCAGCGCCGCCTCGGTGAGGTTCTCTCCGTCTTCGGTCGCGAAGAGCTCGGTGACCAGGGAGGTGTCATTCGAGGAATCACGGAAGGGCCGGGTGCGGGCCGACTTCTTCGTGGCCTCCTCGACGACCTTCGTCGCGTGGTCGCGGCGGGCATCGGCCATGACTTCGAGGGCGTCGAAGTTCGTCAGATTGCCGTTGTGGGCCAGCGCCACGGTGCCGAATGGGGTCGGCCCCAGGGTGGGCTGAGCGTTCTCGAACGACGGTGATCCGGTCGTCGAATACCGGGTGTGGCCGACGGCGATATGGCCCTGCAGCAGCTCGAGATCGCGTTCGTGGAACACCTGGGAGACCAGGCCCATGTCGCGGTAGATGAGGATCTGCTTGCCGTTGCTGGCAGCGATTCCCGCGGACTCCTGTCCGCGGTGCTGCAGGGCGTAGAGCCCGAAGTATGTGAGTTTGGCGGTTTCCTCGCCGGGGGCCCAGACTCCGAACACACCGCATTCGTCCTGCGGTCCGCGGTCCTGGGGGTCGATTTCGTGCGTCAGCTGCCCGTCTCCTCTTGCCACGAGTGAAATTGTCTCATACCCGCAGCTGCGCTCTGACCCGGTGCTCAGACTGTGGAACCGGGGGCCGAATCCCGTCCGGTTCCCGCATCGTCCTCGTCGTCGGCTGCGGGCTGAGCATGCGTATCGTCTGCGGGTGCGGACTCCGTGTTCGCCGAGGCGGCCGCACCTTCGTCGGCACCGGCATCGGGGTCCTCCCCGCGGGCTTCGGCGATGCGACGGCGCGCGATCTCCTTCGGATCGTCGACCATGTCGATCTGCGCATCGACCCGGAATTCCTTCGCCTTCTTCCGTCCCCTCCAGTCGAGGATGAGGGCGACGAGTCCGCCGAGGAACAGTCCGCCGATCCCGAGGACGAGCAGCATCAGGCCCATCCCCTTGGCCACCGTATAGCCCATCGGCATATCGGCCGGGTCGACGAAGATTGCGAGGATTCCAGCGATCGCGATGCCGAGCACCGCACCGATGCCCATGAACACCGAGTACTTGGGGCTGCGACGGACGGAGACGTCGATCTGGTCCTTCATGATCTCCTTGGACACGTGGCCGGATGGGGCCGATGGATCGCCGGGAATGTCCCGGAACAACAGGTCCCGAACAGTCTAGTCGAGTCAGCCTGAGGTTCTTCCCAGGCAGTCTCACGCCACTTCCCATAAACTGGACACAACTAAACTGGACTCACCCAGGTTGACGGTCACTGAAGACAGAGGTTTGCGATATGTCCCACACGATCATCGTCGGCATCGACGGTTCCGACAACGCCGAATGCGCCCTGCAGTGGGCGATCACGCACGCACAGAAGACCTCCGCAGAGATCCGCATCGTCTCCGCCTACACCGTCCCCGGCGTCAATATGAGCCAGGCCGATATCGTCTACCCCGCCGATTTCGACGACGCCGTGAAGAAGACCGTCGAAGACATCGCCGAGGCGGCCGCCGCCACCGTCACCAAGGCCGGCGTTCCCGTGTCGACGACGATCGTGCCCGGTGACGCCTCCGGAGTGATGGTCGAGCATTCGAAGAACGCCGCCCTCGCCGTCGTCGGCGCGCGCGGTCGCGGCGGATTCGCCGGTCGCCTCCTCGGATCCGTGGCCCTGGCCATGCCCGCGCACTCGCAGTGCCCCACCCTCGTCGTCCCGAGCACCTGGCCGACCCGGATCATGCCGACGACTCCCCTGCCCATCGATGATCCCGTCCGCACGACCGATGATTCCTCCGCCGAGGCGGACGGACGGTCGCGTCCCGACTTCTCCGGTGAGGTCGTCGCCGCCGTCGATCCCTTCGAGACCGACACCCCGGTGCTGCGTGCCGCGGCCGCTCAGGCCGCGATCTACGGTGTTCCGCTGCGCCTCGTCGGGGTCACCGCCACGCACATCCTCTCGCCCGAGTGGATGCCCAGCGAGGAGCATCTCATCCGGATGTACGACGAGGCGGCGAAGGCCTTCACCGCTGCTGCCGAGTCGCTGAAGGGAGACTTCCCCGATCTCGAGGTGCGGTTCTCGATCTTCGATGCACCTGCCACCGAGGTGCTCGTGTCGGCCACGTACACCGCCGATCTCCTGGTCATCGGCTCCCGTGGCCGCGGCGGGTTCGTCTCCACCATCCTCGGGTCGACGTCGCAGGGTGTGCTCTCGCATGCCGTGTGCCCGGTGCGGGTGGTGCGGGTCAACCGCCGCCAGCCGGCCCGCCGCCGCTGAGGCGCGGTGCCGTCATCCGAGCGCGATGAGCCCGATGCCCGCAACCACGATAAGGGCACCGGCGAGTTTGAGCAGCACGTTCTTCTCCCCGAAGAACCACCACGCCAGCAGGGTGCCGACGATGATCGAGGTCTCCCGCACGGGGGCTACGAGCGCCACCGGCGCCTGCTGCATCGCGTAGAGGACGAGCACGTACGCGAGCGGTGAGAGGATCGCCACGGTCACGAGCGCGCGCTTGTGGCTCAAAAGGATCTCGCGGAAGTCCGCGCGCTTCTCCCGGCCGCCGGGAAGCGCGAACATTCCGACGGTCATGATGAGCCCGACGCAGGCTTCGGAGACAGCGAAGTAGAGCAGCGGGGAATCGCTGACATGGTTCACGGCGAAGTCGTCCCAGAGTGTGTACGAGGCGATGAACGCCCCGATCAGCCCGCCCCAGGCGAGCCCCCGTCGCAGACCGTCGCTGCTCGTGGGGCCGTCCCCGCCGCCGCGGGGACGGATCGTGACGACGGCGATGCCGGCGATGACGGTGAAGGCTCCGACCGCCTCGGCGAGGGTGGGACGCTCACCGAGGAAGGCCACGGCGATGATGATCGTCACGACCGGCCCGATGCCGCGCGCCGTCGAGTAGACGACGCCAAGCGGGGCGTGGTCGTAACCGGACTGCAGGGCCACGGAGTAGGCGATGTGGAAGACCGCGCTCAGCGCCGCCGCGCCGACCAGTCCCCAGTTCAGCGGCTGCGCGCCGGTGGCGATGATGACGGCCGCGACCGGGGCGAGCAGGAGCGCCGAGAGCCCGTGGTAGGCGAGCACGAAGGCATAGCCTCGGCCGGTGACGGACTTCGCGGCGAGGTTCCAGACGGCGTGGGCGACGGCGGCGATGAGGACGAGCCCGAGCACCGGGAAGGTCATCGGCGCACCGGCCCCTTCCTCACCGTCACAGCTTGATGGCGACGGTCTTCGTCTGCGTGTATTCGTCGAGGGCTTCGATGGACTTCTCGCGACCGTAGCCGGACTTCTTGAACCCGCCGAAGGGCAGTTCGACTCCCCCGCCGGCACCATAGGTGTTGACGAAGATCTGGCCGGCATCGACCTCGGCAGCCAATCGGTGGGCGCGGGAGATGTTCTGCGTCCACAGTGCGCTGACGAGGCCGTAGTCGGTGCCGTTGGCCAGCGCCACGGCTTCGTCGTCGTCGGCGAACGGCAGGGTCGCGACGACGGGGCCGAAGACCTCTTCCTGGGCGATCCGGGACTTAGGGTCGACGGCGTCGACGATGGTGGGGGTGATGAACGCCCCAGCGGCGAGGTCGTCGGCCAGACCGTCGGGTCGGGTGCCGCCCGTGATGATCTGTCCGGAGTCGACTGTGGCGAGGAACCCGCCGACCCGTTCATGCTGTTTGGTCGATATCAGGGGCCCGAGCATCGGGTCGTCGAGGCCGTAGCCGATGGTCACCTTCGCCATGGCCGCGGCCATCTTGTCGACGACCTCGGCGTGGATGTCGCGGTGGACGATGAGCCGGGATCCGGCCGAGCAGGTCTGCCCGGCGTTCTGGATGATCGAGCGCACGAGCGATGGGATCGCCGCATCGATATCGGCATCGGGGAAGACGATGTTCGCGGACTTCCCACCGAGTTCGAGGACCGTGGGCACGACTCGATCGGCGGCGGCGTGGGCGATGGCCGAACCGGTCTGCGTCGACCCGACGAAGCCCAGATGTGCCACCCCGGGGTGGGCGCTCAACGCCGCTCCCGCCTCGCGCCGAGTCCGGTGACGACGTTGAAGGCTCCGGCCGGGAAGCCCACGGAGTGGATGAGTTCAGCCAACCGCACGGTCGAGCGCGGGGTCTCATCCGCGGGTTTGGCCACGGCGCAGTTGCCGGTGGCCAGCGAGGTGGCGGCGGCACGGCCGATGAGCTGGAGCGGATAGTTCCAGGCCACGATGTGTCCGGTGACGCCGAAGGGCTCTCGGCGCGTGTAGACGTGCATGTCCTCGGCCAGCGGGATCGCGTGACCGTAGTAGGACTCGATGGTGTGGCCGTAGAACTCGAAGTAGCGGGCGCACACATCGACGTCGGCATAGGCCTGGGTGAGCGGTTTGCCCGTGTCCTCGGATTCGATGCGGGCCAGATCGTCGCGGTTGGCGGTGATGACGGCGGCGGTGGCGATGAGCAGGCGGGAGCGCTGTTCCGGGCTCGAGCGCTTCCATTCCCGCTGCGCTTTCGCCGCAGCCTGCACCGCCCGGTCGACTTCATCGGCTCCGGCGCGGGCGATATCGCCGAGCTGGCCTCCGGTGGCCGGGTCGATATTGGCGTAGGTGAGCAGGGACGGCACATGCCGCCCGCCGATGAACGACGTCGTCTGCGTGATCTGTGCGCTCATGCTCGGGCCTCGAGTTCTGCGGTGGTGAAGAGGGGCAGGAAGTCGCCGAGGTCGGCTCGGGTCCCCGAGGCCTCGATGTCGCCGGCGGCGAGCGCGGCCTGGAAGTCGGTGCGTCCGGTGACCAGACCCAGCCACACCTCGGCCGAGGTCTCGACGACGTTCGGCGGGGTGCCGCGGGTGTGCCGGGGTCCGGCGATGCATTGGGTGACGCCGAACGGCGGGACCCGGACTTCGACGCTGTTGCCTTCGGCTCGGGAGGCGAGCTCCTCGAGGGTGAACCGCACGGCGGTGGCGATGGTCGACCGGTCGGCCGGGGCTGCGTCGAGCCTCGCCTGAGTCAGCCACATCTCGAGTGCGCTGCGCCCCTGATCGGGGTCGATCCTTCTGCGAATCGCCATCAGTCCCTCTTCCTCTCACCGATTGTGGCAATATCTTCCCCGAGCTCCAGGCGTCCGACAACGTTCGTCCGCCCCTCGGAATCCGTGCCTCCGGTGACCGGATCCGTGATCGCGGCGATCACGGCGTCGACCGGATCCTTCCCCGACGCCGAGGCGGCTCCCGGCTCAACGTCGAACGCTCCCGCCCGCTGGAGCAGGGTGAGGGCGACGAGCCCGGTGGCCCGCGAGGACCCGTCGAGGCATTTCACGGCGACGGCATACCCGGAGCGGGTGGCCATGACGATGACTCCTTCGGCCCCTCCCTTGGCGAAGACGCCGAGCTTGTCGATGACGGTCGAATTCGGTCGGCCGTGTCCTTCGATCGTCCACGGGTCGGCGAAGACCGCCTCGGTGAGGGTGCGAGCCTCGCTCTCATAGGCAGCCCACGCTCCCTCCTTCTCTGTGTCATCGCTGTTGCCCATCCGGATGACGCGGCCGATGGCGCGGGCGAGGCCGGTGAGGCTGAGCGCGAACACGGGAGCCCCACAGCCGTCGATGCCGACCGCGGACGGTTCCTCCGAAGCGAAGGCGGCGACCACCTCGGCGACCTTCTGCTGCACGGGATGCTCCGGGGACAGATAGGTGGCGGTGTTGGCGCCGATGGCGCGGGCTGCGGCGAGGAATGCCGCGTGCTTGCCGGAGCAGTTGAAGTACAGGGGCGAGCGCGGGTCCGTGTTCTCCTCTCCCCGAGCCCGCGCCGATTCCTGCAGTTGACGACGGAAGGCTCCGTCGGCGGGATGGGCGGACGGGCACTGCAGGTCGGACACGCTCAGCCCGGCATTCTCGAGCATCGCGGACACGACCGCCACATGCCCGGCTTCACACTTGTGTGAGGCAGCGGCCAGGGCCGCGGCCGGTCCCTCGAGCTGCGCGCCGAGGCTCATCGCCGCGATCGCCTGCAGCGGTTTGAGACTCGACCGGGTGAACACGGGAATCTCCGGAGCACCCAGGCTGATCAACGGTGATCCCTGCGGGTCGAGGACGACGGCGGACCCGATGTGCCGGGATTCGACGAAGCCGGAGCGCTCGACGACGGCGAGCTCAGCGGCTTGGGCGGCGGTGAAAGTCGAGAAGGTCACGCACTCAAGCCTACGACCCTTTAGGCTGGTGGCGTGAAGGTTCTTGTCATCGGTTCGGCGCCCGTGAACACGCCCTCGTCCTTGCTCTCTCGCGCGACCCGCACGTCGACGCCGTCATCGCCGCTCCCGGCAATCCCGGCATCGCGCAGATCGCGCACACCGAGGCCGTCGACGCCTCGGATGCCGCCGCCGTGACCGCGCTGGCCGAGTCCCTCGACGTCGATCTCGTCGTCATCGGGCCCGAAGCCCCGCTGGTCGCCGGTGTTGCGGATGCTCTGCGTGAAGCCTCGTTCCCCGTCTTCGGACCCAGCGCGGAGGCCGCGCACCTCGAAGGCTCCAAGGCGTTCGCGAAGGAGGTCATGGAGTCCGCGAACGTGCCGACGTCCTCCGCCCGCGTCGCCTACTCCTCCGACGAGGCCGCTGCCGCACTGCGCGAGTTCGGTGCCCCGCATGTGGTGAAGGCCGATGGGCTTGCCGCCGGGAAGGGAGTCGTCGTCACCGATGACTTCGATGCCGCGCTGTCTCATGCGAGCTCCTGCCTCGAGGTCTCCGACCGTGTCGTCATCGAGGACTACCTCGACGGCCCCGAGGTCTCCCTGTTCGTCCTCTGCGACGGCAAGACCACCGTCCCCCTGGCCCCGGCCCAGGACTTCAAACGCATCGGAGACGGTGACACCGGACCGAACACGGGCGGAATGGGCGCGTATTCGCCGCTGCCGTGGCTGCCTGCGGGCACGGTCGAGGAGATCGTCGACACCGTCGCCCAGCCCGTCGTCGATGAGATGGCCCGCCGCGGCACGCCGTTCACCGGACTCCTCTACTGCGGACTCGCGCTGACGTCGAAGGGTCTGCGCGTCATCGAGTTCAACGTCCGCTTCGGCGATCCGGAGACCCAGTCGGTGCTCGCCCGCCTGTCCAGCCCCCTGGGCCAGACGCTGCTCGCCGCTGCCGAAGGCCGCCTGAACGAGACCGCACCCCTCGAATGGGATCCGCGCTCCTCGGTGACCGTGGTCATGGCCGCCGAGAACTACCCTGGCACTCCGAACACCGGAGACATCATCCGCGGGCTCGACACCGTCGCAACCCTGCCCGCTGTCAGCGTCCTGCACGCGGGCACGAAACTCGCGACCGGTCCCAGCGGCGGATTCGCCCCCGAGGATGCTGTGATCACGAAAGACATCGCCGAGACCGGTGACATCGTCACCTCCGGCGGCCGTGTGCTCTCCGTCGTCTCCCTCGGCAACAACCTCGACGATGCGCGGGCAAAGGCCTATGCCGCGGTCGACGAGATCAAGTGGGACGGTGAGCAGCATCGCACCGATATCGCCGAGGCGGCCGCCGCCGGTCGCATCGAACTCGCCCCCGGCTACGCCGCCCCCGCACCGCAGCCTCCGGTGCTGCCGGGCTGGAAGCACGTGTACTCGGGGAAGGTCCGCGACCTCTTCATTCCCGTCGATGCCGCCGATGCCGCGAGCGCCGAACAGCTGCTCATGGTCGCCTCGGACCGGATCTCGGCCTATGACTGGGTGCTCGATTCGGAGATTCCGGACAAGGGCAAGGTGCTCACGGGCCTGAGCCTGTGGTGGTTCGATCAGCTCGCCGATGTCATCGGCAACCACGTCGTCAGCTCGGATGTGCCCGACGCCGTCCGCGGTCGCGGACTCATCGTGAAGAACCTCTCGATGTTCCCTGTCGAGTGCGTCGCCCGCGGCTACCTCACCGGTTCGGGAATGTCGGACTACCGGGCGACCGGGTCCGTGTGCGGAATCCAGCTGCCCGCCGGGCTCGTCGAGGCCGATCGCCTCGAACCTCCGATCTTCACCCCGGCGACGAAGGCCGAACTCGGGGAACACGATGAGAACGTCAGCTTCGACGCCGTCGCGAAGACCGTCGGGACAAAGACCGCAGAGAAGCTGCGCGACCTGACCGTGGAGATCTACCAGCGCGCCGAGCAGATCGCCAGGGAACGCGGAATCATCCTCGCCGACACAAAGTTCGAGTTCGGGACCCTGCCCGATGGCACGATCGTCCTCGGTGACGAAGTGCTCACCCCGGACTCCTCCCGCTTCTGGGACGCCGAGGGCTATGAGGCGGGCAAGGCGCAGTCGAGCTTCGACAAGCAGTTCGTCCGCGACTGGCTGACCGAGGAGTCCGGCTGGGACAAGGCATCGGACACGCCTCCCCCGGCGCTGCCCGCCGAGGTCGTCGAGAAGACCCGTGCCCGCTACATCGAGGCCTTCGAGAAGCTCACCGGGGAGACCTTCCCCGGCTGAGACTCTGCGCGCCGCAGAGCGCAGACCAGGCAAGCCGCGGGGCACCGACACACAGTCGGTGCCCCGCGCCTCGTCGTTCCCAGCGTCTCCCAGCGTCTCCCGGCGCTCTCCTACCGACGCTCTCCCGCCGACACTCGAGTCACCTGCGCATCACGTGCGAATATCGCAGAGTGAGACGCTGATTCAGCACCGCTGACAACCGGCATTGCAGTTTCCCTCTATCAAGTCGCAAAGTGGCAACGGATTCAGTGGAATCGCGATGGAAGTTCCGCTAAGGTGACTTCACAGTGATCTACAACACACAGGGGCGGACTCTGCGATCCGCCTCTGCCACGACAATGCAGTTCGGGAGGCAGCATATGGACCTCGACATCCTCGACGTCGCAATCTTCGACGGTGAGGCTCTGCGTCCCGAGAATCGTGTGAGCATCCGTGACGGGATCATCACCGAGATCGGCACCGGCCCCGCAGCTGTTCCCGCAGAACGCACGATCACCGCCGAAGGCAGACTGCTCACGCCCGGATTCGTCGATGCCCATGTGCACACGACCTTCGGCGGCCAGGAGGCACTGGCCTGCGATATCAGCGCCGCCGGAACGCTCAACGAGGCGCTGCAGATGATTCGGAACTATGTCGCAGACACTGCTTCGACGACCGACCCCGCGAATGTCTGGGTCATCGGCGGCGGCTGGTCGATGTCCCACTTCCCCGGAGGCGACCCGAGCGCCGACATCCTCGACGAGGCCTGCCCCGATCGGCCTGCGATCCTGCTCAGCGCCGACCACCACTCCGCGTGGGTGAACACGAAGGCGATGGCCGCGGCCGGTCTCGATGAGACCACCGCGGCACCTGCCGGCGGGGTCATCGTCACCGACTCGACAGGCCGCCCCAGCGGGTGTCTGCACGAATCGGCCATCGACCTCGTCTCCGCCCACGTGCCCGCAGCCGCCGATGAGGAGGTCCTCGCCGGGCTGCGCGAAGGGCAGCGCTACCTCAACTCCCTCGGCGTGACCGCTTGGATGGACGCCATCGTCGGCGACTACGGCGGCCACCGCGATCCCTACGGCACCTACGTCTGGGCAGCGGATTCGGGTGATCTCCATTCCGAGGTCGTCGGCAGCCTGTGGTGGCCGCGCGGAGTCGAGGACATCGACGCCGAGGTGGCCCGACTGACCGATCTCGCACGCACCGACGGCCGCTTCCGCGCCACCTCGGTGAAGTTCATGCTCGACGGGATCGTCGAGTCCCGGACCGCAGCGATGACGAACGAATACACCTGCACCTGCGGCGGCTTCGGAACGAGCTACTTCACGGAGGACCACCTCGAGGCCTCGTTCGCAGCCCTTGATGCGGCCGGCTTCGACATCCACTGCCATGCGATCGGCGATGCCGCTGTCAAGGCCGCCCTCGACGCCTTCGCAGCCATCCGGGGCCCAGGCTCAACAGGCTCTGGCACGGCCGGCGCCTCCGAACGACGCCACCATATCGCCCATGTCCAGGTCGTCGATCCCGCCGATGTGCCGCGCTTCGCCGAACTCGGCATCACCGCGAACCTGCAGGCGCTGTGGGCCTGCCACGACGAGCAGATGATCGGCCTCAACCTGCCGTTCCTCGGGACCGAGCGCAGCGGCTGGCTCTACCCCTTCGGGTCTCTCAATCGCACCGGTGCCCATCTGGCGATGGGCTCGGACTGGCCGGTGTCGACGGCGAACCCATGGGAGGCGATCCATGTCGCACTCAACCGCTCGCACCCGGCCGCCACGGACACCGCTCCCCTGCTGCCGGACGAGGCGATCGATCTGACGACGGCTCTGCGCGCCTACACCGCAGGCTCGGCCCACCTGCTGCGCTCGGCCGACAACGGCCGCATCCGACCGGGCCGGCCGGCGAACCTCGCCCTGGCCAGTGCGAACCCCTTCACGCTGCCGCCGACAGACATCGCCGGAATCACGAACGAACTGACGATCTGCGACGGACGCATCGTCCACGACGAAAGGCCATCATGACCAGCACAGCCACCTCGGCGCCCTCTGCGAAGACCGGGCTCGACCACCTCGAGATCCAGGGCGTGAAGAAGGTCTTCGGCGACAACACCGCCATCGAACGCCTCGACCTCAGCGTCCGCAAGGGCGAGTTCCTCTCCCTGCTCGGTCCTTCCGGCTGCGGAAAGACCACCCTGCTGCGGATGATCGCCGGCTTCGAGACCCCCACCGACGGGGCGATCCTGCTCTCCGGCAAGGACATCGTGTCCCTGCCGCCGCACCGCCGCCCCGTCAACACGGTGTTCCAGTCGTACCTGCTGTTCCCGCATATGAACATCGCCGACAACATCGCCTACGGACTCAAACAGGCGAAGGTCCCGAAGCCGGAGATCGCGCAGCGGGTCAGAGAGGCCCTGGCACTGGTCCAGATGGAGGACTTCGCCGGACGCAAACCCGAACAGCTCTCCGGCGGCCAGCAGCAGCGCATCGCATTGGCACGTGCGCTGGTCAATCGACCGCAGGTCCTCCTCCTCGATGAGCCGATGTCGGCGCTCGACCGGAAGCTGCGGGAGGAGATGCAGCTCGAACTCAAACGTCTGCACACGAAGCTCGACACGACCTTCGTCTTCGTCACCCACGACCAGGATGAGGCGCTGGCGATGAGCGATCGCATCGTCGTCATGTACGACGGCGTCATCCAGCAGATCGGGAGCGGCGAGGACATCTACGCGAATCCGCACAACGGCTTCGTCGCTGGCTTCATCGGCAAGCAGAACTTCATCTCCGCCGAGGTGGCGTCCACCGATTCGACGACCGCGACCCTGCGCACGGCCAACGCCGTGCTCACCGCCCCGACGCTGACACTCAAACCGTCCACCGCGGCCGGCGAGTCCCGTGATCTCGCGGTCGGCGACCGGGTGCGCGCAGCCATCCGCCCCGAGCGGATGCACGTCGCCCCGGCAGGTGAGAACTCCGGTGAGGCGAACACGGCCCGCGGGTCCGTGATCTCGTACTCGTTCTTGGGCGATGTCATCCAGTACATGATCGTCGTCGGTGACAACGATGAGATCCTTGCCCGCGTCCCCGCCGCAGGGCGGGATCCGATGAGTGCCGGCACCGAGGTGGAGCTGAGCTGGGACGCCGACGCCGTCGCCGTGTACGACCATGAGCCGAGCGCGGTCACGTCCCTCCTCGAAGGCGGTGCCTGAAATGGTCCGGCAGAGACCCGATGTGACATTCCTGGCGCCGCGGGCCGCCTCGGCGAGGTTGAGCCGGCGAGCGCTGTTGGCCGGGTTCGGAGTGGTCGGCCTCGGTGCGCTGAGCGCCTGCGGGAAGACCACGAAGATGGCCGCGTCGCCGCCGACAGACGGAGAGCTCGAATCGAAGCTCAACCTCTACTCCTGGGGCGACTACGACAATCCCGAACTCCTCGACGCGTTCAAATCCAAGAACGACATCCTCGTTCAGGTCGACGCCTACGGATCGAACGAGGAGCTCGTGGCGAAGCTCTCGACGTCGCGCGGGACCTCCGGCTATGACGTGGTCGTGCCGACGGGATCGAATATTCCACAGATGCTCGAACACGATCTGCTGCAGGAACTCGACCTCAGCTTGATCCCGAACTTCAAGCATATGGATCCGAACTTCACGCATCAGTACTTCGACCCCGACAACACGTACTCGATCTGCAAGGCGTGGGGCACCACCGGGTTCGTCTACAACACGAAGAAGATTGACAAGGAGCTGACCAGCTGGCAGGACTTCCTCGACACCGCGCAGAAGGAAGCGGCTGGGACGACCGCTCTGCTCGAGGACCCGTGGGAGGTCTCGGCGATCGCCCTGTCCGCACGGGGCTACAGCCTCAACACTCAGGACGAAGGCGAGCTGGACGAAGCACGGAAGATCATCGTCGACCAGCTGGCCCCGAACGTGAAGGCCTACGTCGGCAATGCCGCCACGAGCATGATCCAGGGCAGCTTCACCCTCCTGCACGCCTTCAACGGCGACGCCCGGCAGGGACTGACCGAGGTCAAGGATCCGGAGAACTGGAAGTTCGTCTTCCCGACCCCCTCGGCGAATCTGTGGATGGACTGCTGGGCGATCGCCACCGGCGCCCCGCACCCGGATTCGGCGCACGCCTTCATCAATCAGATGATCTCCCCGGACACCGCGGTCGACCAGCTCGACTACATCGGCTACCCGATCGGACGAAGGGCCTGGCCGAGCAGGCGAAGAAGGCCGATCTCGACCAACAGGATCTCATCTTCCCGGCGCAGAAGGTCCTCGACCGCCTCGAACCGAGCAAGCAGACTCCGGCCGATCAGATCCGGACGAAGATCCTCACCGACGCCCAGGCCAGGAGCGGAGCATGAGCACTCAGACACCACCGAAACAGCCTCGTACGAAGAAGCCGGCGACGAAGTTCTTCGGCCCAGCGGCCATGTCGTTTCCGACGTGGGCCTATGCGCTGTTCTTCTTCATCATTCCCCTCGCCCTCATCGTCTTCTACAGCTTCGGGTACAAACCCGACCAGTTCACGGCCATCGCCACCGACCGACTGTCCTTCGGCCGGTACCCGGAAGCGATGAGCGCAAGCTTCGTCTCGACCTTCGCAGCGACGCTGCGCATCTCGCTGCTCGGCACCCTGCTGTGCCTGATCATCGCCCTGCCGTTCGCGTACTGGCTGGCGATCAAGGTCGCACCCGCCCGCAGGTCCCTGGCGCTGGCCCTGGTGATGGTGCCGTTCTGGACGAACTTCCTCGTCCGCACCCTCGGGTGGCAGATCATGCTCTCCCCCGACGGGTTCCTGTCGAACTGGCTGCAGGGACTCGGGCTGCTCGACGGGCCGCTCGACATCCTCTACACACGGACAGCGGTGCAGATCGGCGTCGTCTACAACTATCTGCCGCTGATGATCCTGCCGCTGTTCGTCGCCATCGACGCCTCGGGCAAGAAGCTGCGCGAAGCCAGCTACGACCTCGGCGCGGGGAAGGTGAAGACGTTCCTGCGGGTGACGCTGCCGATGGCGATGCCCGGAGTCGTCTCCGGCTGCCTGCTCGTGTTCATCCCGCTCAACGGCGACTACGTCACGGCAACCGTCCTCGGCGGGGCCAGCGGGTCCATGGTCGGTCAGCTCATCGCCAATCAGTTCAACACCGCACAGAACTGGGCGGTCGGGGCGGCCATGGCGATGATCCTCATCATCTCGACCTTGGTCGTCGTCGGGGTCGGCTTCGCACTGCTCAAACTCGGGCAGGCGATCACGGCCAAGCTCAACAGTGTTCCGCTGCACGACGGGAGGGCCTGAGATGCCGAAGAAGAACACGTTCGCACGTCGGACACCGACCGATATCGCTCTGCACGTCTGGGGCATCCTCGTCTTCGTCTACCTGTTCGTGCCGATCGCGGTGATCATCGCCTATTCGTTCAACAACGGCAAGGTGCTCGCGAACTTCCGCGGCTTCGGTCTGCACGCCTACATCAGCGGCATCAACAACGACATCATCGTCTCCTCGATCGTCACGAGCCTGCAGGCCGCCGTGGGCACAGCCATCGTCTCCACGATCTTCGGCACCCTCGGCGGAGTCGCTCTGGCCAGGGCACCGAGGGGCGCCTGGTGGGCACTCGGTCTGACCGCGATCCTCGGGCTGACCCTGGTCACGCCCGAGATCGTCGACGGCATCTCATTCCTGCCATGGTTCGTCACCGTCGGCGTCGACTGGGGCGTCACCCCGCTCAACAACGGCCTGGTCAGGCTCATCATCTCGCATGCGATGTTCTCCATGGCGATCGTGACGTTCATCGTCAGGGCCCGGCTCGCCGGCATGGACACCCAGCTCGAGGATGCCGCCGCAGACCTCGGCGCGACACCGTGGAACCGGTTCAAGGACATCACTCTGCCGATCGCAGCCCCCGGCATCCTCGCCGGTGCGCTGATGTCGTTCACCGTCAGCCTCGACAACACGATCCTCTCGAGCTTCGTCCAACAGCCGGGCTACACTCCGTGGCCGGTCTACATCTTCTCTGCCGTCCGCGTGGCCCTGCGCCCCGAGGTCGCGGCGATGTCGACGGTGATGTTCGTGCTCACCCTCTTAGCGCTCGGCTTCGTCGGGTTCGTCCTGCGCAAGGCCGGCGGCAACGCCACCGAGATCATCAAGACCATGGCCGCCTGAGGCGCCCCATCACCGAGGCGGCCCCGAAGTTCGCCGGCTCGTGCCGGCCCGCCGTTCCGCACCACCCCGCACCTGCCTATCCGGCTGAGTGCCCACCGACCGCACCGTGAAGAAAGTGAAGTGACATGGACGTCAATGCCGCATTGGCCGACGCCTCGACCATTCCGTACTGGCTGGACTCCGAGCTCCGTCCGGAGCCGCTGCCGCCGCTGACCGACGACCGTGAGGCCGACCTCCTCGTCGTGGGAGGCGGGTTCACGGGACTGTGGACTGCGTTGCAGGCCAAGGAGCGGGATCCGGATCGTCGTGTCGTGCTCGTCGAGGCGAACACGATCGGGTGGGCCGCCTCGGGGCGCAATGGCGGATTCTGCGCAGCCAGCCTCACTCACGGCTATGACAACGGGGAAGCGCACCTGCCGGAGGAGAACGATCGGCTCGCGCAGTTGGGTCGGGAGAACCTCGATGCCATCGAAGCCGCTGTCGCGAAGTACGGGATGGATGTCGAGTTCGAGCGCACCGGCGAGCTCGACGTCGCCACCGAGGACTACCAGGTCGCCGAGCTGCGGGAGGCCCATGATCCGGATTCCGGTTTCGTCTTCCTCGACCAGCAGGAGCTCGCGGGGATCGTGAAGTCGCCGACGTACAAGGGTGCGCTGTGGGATTCTCGCGAGGTCGCTCTGGTCCATCCGGCGAAGCTGTGCTGGGAGCTGCTGCGGGTCATCCGCGAACTCGGAGTCGAGGTCTATGAGGGCACAAAGGTCACCGATGTCAGCGATGCGAAGACGACCGTGCGGGTGCAGACCCGCGTGACCGCGGAGACGATCGAGGACTGTGCGTCCGCCCCGTGCAGCACGATCACGGCGAAGCGGGTCGCGTTGGCGACGAACGTGTTCCCGTCGCTGCTGAGACGGGTGAGTCTGCATACGGTCCCCGTCTACGACTACGCGCTGATGACCGAGCCGCTCAGCGACGAGCAGATGGCCGCGATCGGGTGGGAGGGCCGCCAGGGCATCGGCGACTGCGCGAATCGCTTCCACTACTACCGGCTGACCGCGGACAACCGGATCCTCTTCGGCGGCTGGGATGCCGTCTACCACTTCGGGCGGCAGGTGTCGTGGAAGTACGATCAGCGGCCCGAGACCTTCGAAACCCTCGCCGAACACTTCTTCGCCACGTTCCCGCAGCTGGCCGGTCTGAAGTTCACCCACAAATGGGGCGGGCCGATCGACACCTGTTCGCGGTTCTTCTCGTTCTTCACCTCTGCTTATGGGCGGAAGGTCGCCATGGCTGCCGGCTTCACCGGTCTCGGAGTGGGGGCTTCTCGGTTCGCCGGGACGGTCATGCTCGATCTGCTCTCCGGTGAGGACACCGAGCTGACCGAGCTCGAGATGGTGCGGAAGCTGCCGCTGCCGTTCCCGCCCGAGCCCGTCGCGTGGCTGGGCATCAAGATGACGACGAATGCGCTCATCAAGGCCGATGAGAACGAGGGCCGGCGCGGGCCTCTGCTCAAGGTCCTCGATGCGGTGGGCATGGGCTTCGACTCCTGAGAGCTCGGACCTTCGCCATGGTCACTTGTGCCGCCGCCTCCTGGCCGGTTCTCTCCCGTTGCGTCGGACGGCTCCCTGCCCCGTCCGGCGACCGGACCGCGGGCGGGGAATCCGGCCGTGGTTGGTAGACTCTGGGTGAGCGCGGGAGGAACTCCCGAACACTTTCACAAAGGAGCAGTACACGCATGGCACGTGTCGTCGTTGAGGTGATGCCCAAACCCGAGATCCTTGACCCCCAGGGCAAGGCGATCTCCGGCGGACTGACCCGTCTGGGGTTCACCGGGTTCGGTGAGGTTCGTCAGGGCAAGAGGTTCGAACTCGAGGTCGAAGGCGAAGCCACCGAGGAGGTCCTCGCCCAGGCGCGCGAAGCCGCGGAGAAGCTTCTGTCGAACCCCGTGATCGAAAACGTTGTGGCAGTCCACGTGGCCGAGGACGCATCGTGACCGCTGTCGCTGCTGATCCCACCGCCGAGGCGACGCCCGAGTCCGGTATCTCCGTCGGAGTCGTCACGTTCCCCGGGACTCTGGATGACCGCGACGCCGCTCGTGCCGTTCGTCTGGCCGGGGCGAACCCGGTGAACCTGTGGCATGCGGATTCGACCCTGTCCGGAGTCGACGCCGTCATCCTGCCGGGAGGGTTCTCCTATGGTGACTACCTGCGCTGCGGTGCGATCGCCGGATTCGCTCCGATCATGGAGTCCGTCGTCGCTGCCGCGAACGACGGTATGCCGGTGCTCGGCATCTGCAACGGCTTCCAGATCCTCTGCGAATCCCGTCTGCTGCCCGGTGCGCTCATCCGCAACGATCACCAGCATTTCATCTGCCGTGACCAGGACCTGGTCGTGGAGAACGCGAACACCGCGTGGACGAGCGACTACGAGCAGGGTCAGACGATCCGCATTCCGCTGAAGAACGGTGAGGGCGGCTTCGTCGCCACCGACGAGGTGCTCGACGAACTCGAGTCCACCGGACGCGTGGTCTTCCGCTACCAGGGCTTCAACCCGAACGGATCTCTGCGCGACATCGCCGGAATCACGAATGAAGCAGGTAACGTCGTCGGTCTCATGCCGCACCCCGAACACGCCGTCGAGGCCGGTTTCGGCCCTGAGTCCGGCGGCGGAATCGACGGTCAGGGGTTCTTCTCCTCGGCCGTGCGCACTCTCGTCGCCCAGGGCTGATTCGACCGACTGTCCCGGAGACACAGACAGACGAAAGACGCCAGATCCCGACCCCAAGCCACGATGCTGGGTTTCGGGATCTGGCGTCGCCTGTATCTCCTCGGCGGTTGGAGTGATCACGGACGACTATTCGTCGATGTACACCCTCAGTGGTGCCGAGCCTTCGAGGTCGCCGCATTCTGCAGTGATGACGTACTTGCCCCACAGGTCCTTGCTTGAATCCGCTATGTATCGGACCGATGCAGACTCATCTTTTCCGGCGAGTTTGCTCTTTTCCCAAACCTTCGCCTGACCATCCGTGTTCTTCTTGAACACGCGGAACACGACCTCGTCTTCGGCCGAGCAGTTGACCATTGTGAGATTGACTCCGTCTCCGCTGAGACGTGTGTCGTTCGTCTCCGACTCCGGGTGCACCAACAGAGTGCCATCGTCGTATTCACCTCGATCGCCCTCCGCGATGAGGTTGACACTGGTGTTCATCTCCCTCACTCTTTCGCCGTCGCGTTCAACATAGACCGTGAAGGGGATGTCCGTTGCGATGTCCGGTTCCTCGGCGACCACTGCCGATCCGTCGAAAGGCCCGTCCTTCTTCACCACGGACTTCTTGTCGTTGAGGCTCGTTGTGACGAGGTCCCCGGCTTTGAGCCCATCGACGGTGTATTCGATGCCCTTGCCGTGCGCGACCTCATACAGCGTCATCGTCGCGTACCTCAGCGCCAGATCTTCATCGTGAGATTTGGGGTCCTCCTCCGCGCCTTCCTCCTCTGCTGCCGCAGATTCGCTTGACTGATTTTCGCCGGATGGTGCTGGGCCCGAAGGCGCACCGCCGAGACTCGAAGCGACCGCTGGGCCGGCTGCGAGCCCCGAGATGCCGAGGGCAACGGTTGCGGCGAGTGCGAGCTTCTTCATTGTGATCGTCCTACTTTCGTCCTTGCCCGTGCTGTTCTGAGAACGCTTCCGGGTTGGTCTGCCGTATTCGGTTGTGGTGCGACCCTAGGCAGGAAGAAACGATTCTGTGGAGTTCTGATCATTGTGGTCATGACAACTTCGAAACAGCGTTCCGCACTCTTTCGCAGCGCCAATGTGACCTGCTGATTCGAACGGTGATCTCCCGTTCAGAGTCGAGTTCCGCAAGCAGCGGCTCTCTCGCCGAGGCAGCACCGTCGTTCCAGGTCAGCAGGACCATCCTGACGAGACTGCGCTGAAATGGAAAGACTCGACGACGCTGCTCGAAGAATTGGACTCACACTTCGCGATCAGACTGCGATCACGTCGATATCACTCGGTCGAATTCGACAGGCCAGATTGTTACCGACGAATTCGGTGACTTCCGCGGTCGATCCCTTGCTCCAGCGTTGGGCAGCAGGGGATCGACCGCGGTTGCAGTGACCGGGACGCGTTTCAGTCTTCGGCCCAGTCGAGTCCGACAGCGGTCTCGAGAGTGCTGTTCGCAGCACGCAGCGGGACAGCCCAGGTCTTATCGCCGACGATTGATTCCGTCGGCGTCGACCTTGCCCCACTTCTGGAACCCCTTGACGGACTTCTCAGTGTCGGGACCGAAGTCACCATCGACATCAACGCTGAGATCGGGTGTCCGCCGAAGCGCCCTCTGGGCCCGCAGGACCGCAGTGCCCTTGTCGCCTCGTTTGATTTCGGGCTGTCCTGGATTGGACATGTTTCTGCTCCTCTTTCCTTGGGAATCATGGAAGCTACCTTGCCTCCACGACGACCAAGCTAAGTCCGTTTTTTCTGCACCGGCAAGGCTGGGACGAGCCTCAACGGGAGTGCACGCGAACTGGCTCAGCGCTGCCCCGGAAGACAGCACGGATCGGCCCCGGTTCCTCGAAGTCGAGGAACCGGGGCCGATCACTTCCGCCAGGACCGCTTCTCGTCGTCGGGCCGAGTGGAGTCACCAACCCGACGGGGTCGCCGGTCGCTGTCAGCTTTTGTTCTTGCGGCGGGCCAAGCCGATGGCTGTTCCACCGCCGAGGATGAGCAGTGCGCCCGCAGCCAGACCGGTGAGTTCAGCACCGGTGCGAGGCATCGACGAGCCGCCTCCGGAACCGCCGGCTTCACCGGAGTCGCCTCCGTCCCCGCCACCGGGCTCACCGCCGGTGACGACGAATTCGCCCGATCTGCTGACGTCCATGCAATCGGCGAACACCTTATAGCTGCCAACATAGTATCCGGGGTCGTCGCCGAGGCCATAGACCTGGATGCCGGCTGCACCATCCTCATCAGCCGTTGCCGTCTGCTCGTAGAGCTTCTCGGACTTGTCCCCGGAATACACCTCGAAATGGACATCGGCTTCCGCTGCACAATCGGTGAGCGTCAACTGCACGCCCTTGTCGCGGTCGATGAAGTCCTCCCCCGAGATCGTCTCAGGGCTGATCGAGAGCTTCGGGTCGACGACGCTGCCGTCATCGGTCACCGAGAACGTGGTCTCTGCACTCTTGTCACCACAGGAGGCCACGACGATGAAATCACCGACCCATCCCGTGCCGCCGTCACCGTCGGGGAGGAACTGGACAGATCCGGCCGCATCTTCACCGGCTTCCTGAGTCTCGTCCCAGATCACCGAGTCGGGGTCCTTCGCGGAGCTCACTTGGAACTTCACCTCGGAATCGACATGGCAGTTGACGAGAGTGATGTTGACTCCGTTCTCGAGGAACTCGGCCAGCTTCTGGCTCTGTGGAGTGACGCTGAGATCCGCATCGGTTCCATCGTCATTCTCAGTGACCGAATACGTCGTCTCCGCGCTCGTGTCACCGCACTCCGCGCTGACCACGAAGTCACCGATCCATCCATCGCCACCGGTGCCGGGCATGAAGGACGTGGAGACCGAACCGTCATCGCCGGCGGTCTTCGTCTCTTCCCAGATATTCGTATCCTCGCCCTTGCGGACGATGGTGACTGTCACCTCTTCGCCCGGTTCGCAGTTGCTCACGGCGATGTCGACGCCGTTGTCGAGGTACGAATCGATCCCTTGGCTCTGCGGATCGACACTGACGGACGCATCCGCATCGTCCTGATTTTCGGTGATCTCCACGCTGCCGGTGAATGTCTTCGACTCCTGACCGTCGCGGGCGACGGTCACGGTGACATCGAGGACATCGCCGACCTTGATCTCGGTATTGCCGCGGAGCTCTCCGTTGAACGTACCGTCGTTGTCCACGGTGATGGAACCGTTTTCGCCGGGGCCAGCGGTCACGGTGTCTCCTGCTTTGAGGCCGGTGATCGTGTACGGGATGGCTTCAGCTGCCTCGTCGACCGGCATCGTCGGCTGGTCGAGGGAGAACGAAGCATCAATCGGAGCCGAGTCTTCGGTCGGTTCCTCCGAACCTTCGTCCGGATCAGCTGACTCTTCGCCGTCACCGGGATCGGCTGCGTTCTCGTCGCCTCCCGGATCGGTCGATTCCTCCTCGTCTCCGGGCTCGGTGGGCGTACCGTCGTCTCCCGGGTCCGCGTCGTCACCGGGGCCTGTGGGCGGGTCTTCCGTTCCCGGGGTTTCTGCGTCACCGTTTCCTGCCGCCTGCACGCCTGTCGCGTCGGCTGCTGAGTTGACGTCGGCCAGCGCCGGGCTCACTCCTCCGATGGAGAGAGCCAGGGCGAATGTTGCCGCCATTGCCAACCGTTTCATGATGGTCCTTCCAGAGTTCTGGCCGGTTGCCGTTTTCAGTTGTGGCTAGGACCATACGCAGGCAATAGGGCGCGCACGACTTTAGTTCATTTAGGTCATGACAGAAGTGATAGAGGCGTTTTGCCGAATGTTTATCACTTCGCAATACTCTTCGCGCACCCCAATTCCGGCACCCCTCTCGGTCGCTCCAACAGCTGAGCTCTCACCTGCACAGCCACCTCGATTCAGGCCCCGAGGTCCGAGCGGCAGAGCGGTCAGAGAAACGTCACAGTTGGGTCGTATTCGGCATTTTCGGCCGAGAAAACGTTATGCCAGACTTTCGTTCGCCACCTGATTTCTGCGGTGAATGCGTTGCAGGGTCCCCGAGCTCGAACTCGGGGACCCTGCGACAGAGCGGAACAGTCAGACCTGCCGAGAGGGACCGTCCTCTTCCGGTGTCTCAGCGCTTTCGCCTTCGGCGTTCGGACTGTCGGGACTGTCACTACCGGAAAAGGCAGTCTCGTCGACCGCCGGACCAGTCTCGGCATCGGTCTCGGCAAGCACCTCGGCAGTGAACTGCTCCTCGGCGTCCTCCCCACGGAACTGCGACATGTACAGCCGGAAGTAGGCGCCTTCTGCCGCAAGCAGCTGCTCGTGATTGCCGTGTTCGACGATCGCGCCGTCCTCCATCACGAGGATGGTGTGAGCGTCCCGGATCGTCGACAGCCGGTGGGCGATGACGAACGACGTCCGATCGGTCCGCAGTGCCGCCATCGCCTGCTGCACGAGCACCTCGGTGCGGGTGTCGACCGAGGAGGTCGCCTCATCGAGGATGAGCAGCGAAGGATCGGCGAGGAAGGCTCGGGCGATCGTGATGAGCTGTCGCTCACCAGCCGAGACGCTTCCGCCGTCGGAATCGATGACGGTGTCATAGCCGTCCGGCAGCTGACGCACGAACCGGTCGACCATCGTCGCCTTGGCGGCCGCGACGACTTCCTCATCGGTGGCACCCAGCCGACCGTAGCGGATGTTGTCGGCGATCGTGCCCTCGAACAGCCAGGCGTCCTGGAGCACCATGCCGACATGCGAGCGGAGGTCGGCACGGCTGAGGTCGCGGGTGTCGATGCCGTCGAGGAAGATGGTTCCGCCCGTGATCTCGTAGAAGCGCATCACGAGGTTGACCAGGGTGGTCTTGCCCGCGCCGGTCGGACCGACGATCGCCACCGTATGTCCCGGTTCGGCGGTGAAGGACACCTTCTCGATGAGGGGCGTCTCCGGAGCATAGCGGAAGCTCACCTCGGAGAATTCGACCTTCCCCGGGGTGCGCGGGGGCAGCTCCTCCTGCACCTCGTCGGGATCCTCTTCCTCGGCGTCGAGCAGCTCGAAGGTCCGCTCCGCCGAGGCAACACCGGACTGGAGCATATTCGCAACACCGGCCATCTCGGAGATCGGCTGCGAGAACTCACGTGAGTACTGGATGAACGCGGTCGCATCGCCGAGCGTCATCTGCCCCGTCGCCACCTTGAGGCCGCCGGCGACGGCGATGAGGACGTAGCTGAGATAGGACACGAACTGCATCGAGGGCATGATCATGCCGGAGACGAACTGTGCTCCCGCCGACGCCTTGTACAGGGATTCGTTGCGACGGTCGAACTCCTCGAGCATGACCTCGTCACGGCCGAAGGCTCTGACGATGTCGAGGCCGGAGAACGACTCCTCGACATGTCCGTTGACCTCACCGGTGTGCTTCCACTGCGCCTTGAACAGCTTCTGCGACCGGGTTCCGATGACGCCGGCGATGATCGCCGACAGCGGCAGAGCGATGAGAGCCAGCAGCGCGAGCTGCCAGGACACGATGAACATCATCACGCCGATGCCGATGATCGTCAGCGCCGACTGCACGAGCTGGGAGAACGCCTGCTGCAGGGCCTGTTGGATGTTGTCGACGTCGTTGGTCACTCGCGACATCACGTCGCCGCGCTGCCGGGTGTCGAAGTATCGCAGCGGCAGACGGTTGATCTTGCGTTCGATGTCCTCACGCAGTCGGTAGACGACGCGCATGACCAGGGCGTTGAGGATGTAACCCTGCGCCCACATGAGCATCGAGGCCACGAGGTACATGAGCAGGACGGCGATGATGATCTGACTGAGCGCCGTGAAGTCGATTCCCTGCCCGGGCACCACCTCGGCGGTGGCGAGCATGTCGGCGAAGTCGTCACGGCCTTCGGCGCGCGCCCCGGCGATGATGTCGTTGATATTCGCGCCCGCGGCAGCTGCGCACCGATGATTCCGGAGTAGACGACGTCCATCGCCTTGCCGAGGACCTTGGGAGCGATGACGGTGAGGACGACGGAGCCGACGACGAGGGCGACGACGACGATCATGCCCTTCTTCTCGCTGGCCATCAGCCCGAACAGGCGTTTGACCGAGGGCCAGAAGTGCTTGGCCTTGCGCGGAGGTGTGCCTCCGCTCATCTCCAGCTCTTCGCCGCTGGGGATGTATTCGTCTTCCGCTGCAACCACGGTCTCGGTCGAGGTGTCGTTGGCCATGTCAGTTCACCTCTTCCGTGGTCAGCTGGGATTCGATGATCTCGCGGTAGGTCAGGTTCGCCTCGGCGAGTTCGTCGTGGGTGCCGCGGCCGACGATCTTTCCGGCCTCGAGGACGATGATCTGATCGGCATCCCGGATCGTCGACACGCGTTGGGCGACGACGATGACGGTGGCGTCCCCCGTCGATTCGTCGAGGGCCGCCCGCAGCCGTGCGTCGGTGGCGACGTCGAGAGCGGAGAACGAATCGTCGAAGACATAGATCTGCGGCTTCACCGTCAGGGCTCTGGCGATGCAGAGGCGCTGACGCTGCCCACCGGAGTAGTTCGTGCCTCCCTGGGCGACGCGTTCCTCGAGCCGGTTGTCCTTCTCGGTCACGAAGTCGTCGGCCTGGGCGATGCGCAGCGCCTCCCACAGCTCGTCATCTGTGGCGTCCTCGTTGCCGAAGCGCAGGTTCGAGGCGATCGTGCCGGAGAACAGGTACGGCTTCTGCGGCACCAGACCGATGAGCTGGGCCAGCTGGTGGCGGTTGAACTCGGTGACGGGGTTTCCGTCGATGAGGATCTCGCCTTCCTGCGGGTCGATGAGTCTGGGGATGAGGTTGACTATCGTCGACTTGCCGGAACCCGTCGATCCGATGATCGCGGTGGTCGTTCCGGGCTGGGCGGTGAAGTTGAGCCCTTCGATGACAGGCACCTCGGCGCCGGGGTATCCGAAGGTGACGTTGCGGAATTCGAGCTCCCCGCGGCTGGGCATCTCCATGACGCCGGCCGGGATGTTCATCGTGCTGCGGGTGTCGAGGACCTCTGCGATACGTTCGGCGCAGACGACGGCGCGCGGAATCATCATCATCATGAAGACGCCCATCATCACGGCCACGAGGATCTGCAGCAGGTACTGCAGGAACGCGGTCAGCGACCCCACTTCCATCTGTCCGGCGTCGACGCGGTGACCGCCGAACCACAGGACGGCCGCAGTCGCGAGGTGGAGGATCATCATGATGGCGGGGAACATGAGCACGAACAGGTTGCCGACCTTGACCGAGGTTTCGGTCAGAGCACGGTTGGCATCGGCATAGCGGTCGGTTTCGAACGGTTCGCGGACGAAGGCGCGGATCACGCGGATGCCGGTGATCTGCTCGCGCAGAACACCGTTGATGTCGTCGACCTGGTCCTGCATGCGACGGAACAGCGGCATAAGGAGGTAGACGAGGATGGCGACGACGATGAAGAGAACCGGCACGGAGACCCACACCAGCCAAGACAGCCCTGCGTCTTCCCGCAGGGCCATGATGATGCCGCCGATGCACATGATCGGGGTCGAGACCATGAAGTTCAGGGTCATGAGCACCAGCATCTGAACCTGTTGGACGTCGTTGGTGTTGCGGGTGATGAGGGTGGCGGATCCGAACTTTCCGACTTCGAGCATCGACAGGTCGTCGACCTGCCGGTAGATGGCTCTGCGGAGGTCGCGGCCGACGCCCATTCCCGTGCGGGCGCCGAAGTAGATCGCGGTGATCGCGCTGGTGACCTGCACGAGGCAGACGAGCAGCATCGTCATGCCTGTCGACCAGATGAAATCGGTGTCTCCCTTGGCCACACCTTCGTCGATGATCCGAGCGTTGAGGCTGGGCAGGTACAGCGCTGCGATGGTCGAAGCCAGCTGCAGGATGACGACCAGAATGATGAACGGCCAGTAGTTTTTGGCGTATTTCAGGGACAGGCGGAGTAATGCCACGTTGAACGTCCTGAGTGAAGAGTGGCTGACATTGGGGTCGTGAGAGTTGCGAAGCGCAACAGGCTATTTTACATGGATTCTCCGCTCAGAGATAGACGATCGGGCGGCAGATCGTGCCTTCAAACTCAGACCTCTACTTCACCATGAGGCACTGACACGGGCCTCGCACCGCGTGCCTCCTCGATTCTCGGGCGCTCCCGCATACGCTTGAAACCATGAGCTCAACTCTGCAGGACCTGGTCAATCGCGCCGTCTTCTATTCGACGGAGGTGCAGACGCATTTCGGTGCGCTCATCGCCGACGCGGAGTGGGAAGTCGACTTCAGCTCCGACCCGCATCTGACGTTCACACCAGCTGACGGTGCCGTCCTGCGCACCCGACCGCATCTGCTCGGTTCGGAGTCCGACCGGGAGAAGACGTGGCTGTGGGGCTGGGAGAACGTCAATGACTTCCCGGATGCCATCGTCGGACTCTCCCACGAGGTGCGCAAGTTCGGTGCCGCTGAGGAGGTCAGCGAGCTCACGACCCCTGAGCTCTCCCTCGATGAGGAGCTCGCTCTGCGTCTGACTCTGGCGGCTAAAGAGGCCACGAACAAGTGGGCCCACTACCCTGCCGCGCGCGCCGGCACAACGGTCTGGTTGCTCGTCGATGCCGCCGAGATCGCGATACCCGCCCCGCAGGTCAAGGTCTCGGTGCGTGCACTCATGCAGGGGCTGACGCAGACGACGGTGACCGATCACCGAGCGGCGATCGAGTCGTACGTCGCCAAGCGCGGCATTCCGACGGCAGAACTGCCGGAGGGCGGCCTGCGGATGCTGTTCGCCGATGGGTCCGCAGATCTGTCCTTCGACGATCAGCGTCGCATCTCCAACTGCGACCTCAATGCGCCGCTCGAGGGCGAAGCCGCCGAGCAGTTCGCTGCCGCCGCGGATTCCACAGGAACCCCCGCCGAGGCGGCCACCGCCTCCCGTACGTCTGGTCCGGCTTCCGCCCCCGCCGCGGAGGAAACTGCCGCACCTGCTGTGCCGAAGCCTTCGGCCCCCGCGCCGACTCCGACCGACGAACCGTCCCGGACAGAACCTCAGCCGGTCGAAGAACCCGCAGCAGAGGCGATCCCGGTTGCCGAGCCCAAGCCAGGCGAACCTGCGGCAGAGGCTGCAGACGCTTCACACGAGCAGAAACAGCCGGAAGACGAGCAGCCGCGCGCTGACGAATCAGTTCAGCCCGCTGAAGCAGCGACTCCGGCCGAGGAAGCGCCTGCCGAGGAGGCCAAGCCTAAGAAGAAGGGGCTGTTCTCGAAGCTGTTCGGTCGCTGACGCGCCGCTGAGCCGCCTGACCCGTACCGAACGTTTGCGGCCCGCCTGCTGGCGGGGCCCCAAACGATTCATCGGCCTTCAACGGTTCAGGGGCGTCTCAGGGCCCACCGTTTTCCCTATTTGCTACCTGACGGGGGCCCAGCAACCCCGCGCCAGGTAGCTGCGCTGTGTTGTCTCATTACGTTGCTGACAACCTGACTCATTACGTTGCTGACAGTATGTCTCAATACGTTGTTGACACACTTCGGGCCATGCCTGAAGCCCTCTCACTAGCCAAACGCCGCG
>NZ_JBNFOL010000040.1:0-30137 GCF_057364765.1 Brevibacterium sp. LAARM3_SD1
GGCTCAGCAACCTCGCGCGAGGTTGCTGAGCCGCCGTTAGGTAGTTCTGAGGGGTGTGGAACGGCCGGTGAGCGGCCGGCGGAGGGACCGATCGTGTCGTGTCCGAGCCTGACGGTATCGTTGGGGGCGACATGACTGCTGCAGCTGAACACACCGACCATGCCGCCGGCGCCGACTCCCGAGCGGCCGAACTCCTCACCGGGCTCAACCCCAGGCAACGCGAGGCCGTGATCCACACGGGATCCCCTCTGCTCATCGTCGCCGGGGCCGGATCGGGCAAGACGACCGTGCTCACCCGACGCATCGCCTATGCTTTGGCCACCGGTCGCGCCCATCCCGGCGAAGTCCTGGCGATCACGTTCACGAACAAGGCCGCGAAGGAGATGGCCGAACGCGTGTCCTCGATCGTCGGTCCCGCCTCCCGCGCCATGTGGGTCTCGACCTTCCATTCCTCGTGCGTGCGCATCCTCCGCCGCGAGGCGAAGGTGCTGGGTATGAAGTCGAACTTCACGATCTACGACGCCCAGGACGCTCAGCGCCTCGTCGCCCAGATCCTCAAAGAGCTCGGGCTCGACACGAAGAAGTACGCCCCGCGATCCATCCTGCACCGGATCTCGAATCTCAAGAACGAGCTGCAGACGCCCGACGACTTCGTCCCACGGCCCAACAACCCCGCCGATGAGGTGCTCGCCGACGTCTTCAAGCGCTACACCTCCCGTCTGCGGCTGGCCAATGCCTTCGACTTCGACGACCTCATCGCAGAGACCGTCCACCTCTTCGGTGCCTTCCCCGAGGTGGCCGATTCCTACCGTCGCCGGTTCCGCCACATCCTCGTCGACGAGTACCAGGACACGAACCCTGCACAGTACGCCCTGATCAAGGCGCTGGCCGGTGATGGCGCGGGTGGCCCGACGGGTGCCGAACTCACCGTGGTCGGCGACGCCGACCAGTCCATCTATGCCTTCCGCGGTGCCACGGTGCGCAATATCGTCGAGTTCGAGAAGGACTTCCCGAACGCGGACACCATTCTGCTGGAGCAGAATTACCGTTCGACGCAGAACATCCTCGACGCGGCCAATGCCGTGATCGCGAACAACGACGACCGCCGTGAGAAGAAGCTGTGGACCTCGGAGGGCTCAGGCGAGCAGATCGTCGGCTGGGTGGCCGAGAACGAACAGGGCGAAGCCCGGTTCATCGTCGACCGCATCGATGACCTCATCGACGAGGAGAAGTACACCTACGGTGACTTCGCGGTCTTCTACCGCACCAACGCACAATCACGAGCCATCGAAGACGCATTGGTCCGCTCCGGCATCCCGTACAAGGTCGTCGGCGGCACCCGTTTCTACGAGCGCAAGGAGATCAAGGACGCCCTCGCCTACCTTCGCGTGGTCGCCAACCCCGATGACGACGTCAATCTGCGCCGCATCCTCAATGTGCCCAAACGCTCCATCGGCGACCGCACCGAGGGCATCATCGCCGACTTCGCCGACCGGGAGGGCATCAGCTTCTTCACCGCGTTGGGCCGCCTCGATGAGATCCCGCACCTGAGTTCGCGTGCCCTGACCTCGGTGCAGAAGTTCTACGACCTCATGCAGGATCTGCGCTCCACCGCCGAGTCCTCCCCGCTCTCCCGCGTCATCGAGGCGATCCTCGAACAGTCCGGATACCTCGAATCGCTGCAGAAGAGCACCGACCCGCAGGACGAATCCCGCGTCGACAACCTCGCCGAGCTCGTAGCCGTGGCAGAGGATTTCGTCGCCACCCGGGAGGCCGCCGCGGTCGCGGAGCCCGACACTTCGGACAGCACCGACACCGACACCGAGGCGACCGCCGCCCAAGAGACGACCGAGGCAGAGACCGATTCCGCCGCCGAGGCGACCGATCCCGAAGTCGATGACGCCGGTTCCGCTGACGCCTCCACCGCACCGGGAGTCGGCCCCGCGGCCATCGACCAGTTCCTCGAACAGGTGGCTCTGGCCTCGGACACCGATCAGATTCCCGATGCCGAACTCGGTCAGGTCACACTGATGACTCTGCACACGGCGAAGGGGCTGGAATTCCCGGTGGTCTTCCTCACTGGGCTCGAAGACGGCGGATTCCCGCACTCGCGTTCCTTCGAGAATCCGCAGGAGCTGTCGGAAGAGCGGCGTCTGGCCTATGTCGGGCTCACTCGTGCTCGGCAGCGGCTGCTCGTCACTCGCGCCGAGACTCGCAGCATGTGGGGTCAGCCTCAGTACAATCCGCCGAGCCGTTTCCTGTCCGAGATCCCGGAGAACCTCATCAATTGGGAGAACACGGGCAGCTTCTCCGGCGGATTCTCGGGTGGATTCGGTTCCGGAGGCTTCGGCTCAGGCGGCTATTCCTCCGGGTACTCGGGTGGCTCGCGCGGCTACGGGTCATCTCGGTCGACCGGCAGCGGATCCCGCTCACGTTCGAGTTCGAGCTCCTCGACGCCGGTCGCCGGATTCCCCAACCGAATCCGCCCCAACCGTGAGGTCATCTCCGTCGAGGTCGGCGAAAAGGTCTCCCACGAGTCCTTCGGACTCGGCACCGTCACCGAGGTCAACGGTGCCGGCGACAAGACCGTGGCGGTCGTCGACTTCGGTTCGGCCGGATCGAAGCGGCTGCTGCTGCGCTACGCCCCGATCGAAAAGCTCGGCTGAGTCTTCACTCGCGGTGGGTGCGCGGCGGACCGCGGACCCACCGCACTGCGCCGCTCCCCCGGGCCAGGCCAACCACACCAGGCTGACAGGTCCCGGAACACAAGAAAGCGCCGAGGAGAACTCAGGTTCTCCTCGGCGCTCATCCATGCCGGACGCGGCTATGGATTGAAGATCATTCGTTGCCAAGCTTGCCGTCGGCACCTTCGCGACCCTGATTGATCTGGTCCTCGAATTTTCCACCGGTGGCGTCGTTGGCGGCGTCAGCAGCCTTGTCCAGGCCCTGGTCGCTGATCTCTTCACCCTTATCGCTATTCATGGCGTCCTTGGCTTTGTTTGTCAGATCGTCCAGTCCCATGCTGTCTCCTTTCATCGGAAAAGGTTCGAATCGAACCTCTTGACGCCACTCACCTTGCCACTGTTCCCCGCATGACGACACCGGTGAGTCCAGTTTCTCAGCAAATGCACATTTAGAGTTTTCCTGAGATCAACCTGTCAGCGGGTCAGGGGCACGAGGAACGCCAGTCCGACCAGCAGTCCGGCGAACAGCAGACACGTCGTGATGTCGACGGCCTTCGATCGGTTCACCCAGACTTCCGTCCACGGCGGCGGCATCGCACGGAATCCGGCGAGGCCGGCGGGGACGACCGCCAGGACGACAGCGCCGAGGCGGAAGTCGATGACGGAGCACGCCGCGGCGGCGGCGACTCCCAGGAGACAGCCGAGCAGCACCCAATCACGCCTGGTGGGGTGCGCGTATCGCCGTTTCCAGTAGATCCATCGCTTCGCGACCGGGCCTCTCCCCCGCCGTGCGTGGCGGGGGTGAGGGTGCTTCATCTCAGTGGAAGAAATGGCGGCTCCCGGTCAGGTACATCGTGATGCCTGCCGCCTCCGCGGCCGCGATGACCTCATCGTCTCGGATCGATCCGCCCGGCTGCACCACTGCGGTGACCCCTGCGTCGATGAGGATCTGCAGACCGTCGGGGAAGGGGAAGAACGCGTCCGAGGCGGCGACCGCACCGGCAGCGCGTTCGGCTCCGGCACGTTCGACGGCGAGTTTGGCCGAGTCGACGCGGTTGACCTGGCCCATGCCCACGCCCACCGAGGCGCCGCCCTTGGCGAGCAGGATCGCGTTGGACTTCACAGCCCGTCCGGCCTTCCACGCGAAGTCGAGGTCGGCAAGGACTTCGGGGGAAGCTGCCGGACCGGCGGCCAGGGTCCAGTTCTCAGGCGAGTCCCCTTCGGCCTGGAACGCGTCGCGGTCCTGGACGAGGAACCCACCGCTGATCGGCTTGATCTCGGCGGCGGGCACATCGATGTCACCGAGTTCGAGCAGTCGCAGGTTCTTCTTCGTCGTGAGGATCTCAAGGGCCTCGGCGCTGAATGACGGAGCGGCCAGGCACTCGGTGAAGATCGGCTTGATCGAGGCGGCCAGCTCGGCATCGACCTCACGGTTCGTGGCGATGACACCGCCGTAGGCCGACAGCGGATCGCATTCGTGGGCGGCCTTGTGCGCCGCGGCCGCGGTCTCACCGACGGCGATTCCGCAGGGGTTAGCATGCTTGATGATGGCCACGGCCGGCTGCTCGAAGTCGAAGGCTGCACGGATCGCGGCGTCGGTGTCCGTGTAGTTGTTGTACGACATCGCCTTGCCGTTCAGCAGCTTCGCACCGGCGATCCCCGCGGTTCCGTCGGAGTACACGGCGGCAGCCTGGTGCGGGTTCTCTCCGTAGCGCAGGTCGGTGATCTTCTCGCCGGTGAGTCCGGCGAAGGCGGCTTTCTCCTCGGTGGCGAGTTCTCCGGCGAACCAGGAGGCGACCGCCGAGTCGTAGGCCGCGGTGTGGGCGAAGGCGCGGGCGGCGAAGGAGCGACGAGCGTCGATGTCGAAGCCGTCTCCGGCGGCTGCGTCGAGCACCGCGGAGTAGTCGGCCGGATCGGTCACGACAGCCACCGTGGGGTGGTTCTTCGCCGCTGCGCGCACCATCGAGGGTCCGCCGATGTCGATCTGTTCGATGCAGTCGTCGAAGCCGGCTCCGCTGGCGACGGTGTCGGCGAACGGGTAGAGGTTGACGACGACGAGGTCGAAGGGTTCGATCTCGAGCTCGGACAGCTGCTCGAGGTGCTCGGGCTTGCGGGAGTCGGCGAGGATGCCCGCGTGGACGCGCGGATGGAGTGTCTTGACTCGGCCTTCGAGGCATTCGGGGAACCCGGTGAGCTCTTCGACCTTCGTCACCGCGGCTCCCGCCTCGGCGATCTTGGCTGCCGTGGATCCGGTCGACACGATCTGGACTCCGGCCGCGTGGAGGCCGCGAGCCAGCTCCTCCAGCCCGGTCTTGTCGTAGACGCTGATCAGCGCTCTCTTGATCGCGCGGGTTCCTGTCACAGATCCTCCTCGAGGTTCGGTTGCCGCTCGGTTCTTCTCACGGCGGGGTCAGTGGGCGGTCATCGTCGAGGCGACATATCCGCGGACATGTCGGCCGTCGACGACGAGGTCGGTGTGGGCCAGATGCGCGAGCAGGCGCACGAGCTCTTCGCGTTCACGGGCCTTGATGTTCTCGTGCACGGTCTCTTCGGTGTCGTCATCGCCGATGGGCACCGCGTACTGGGTGATGATCGGTCCGGTGTCGACTCCGGTGTCGACGAGGTGGATGGTGCCACCGGTCAGCTTCACCCCGTGGGCGAGCGCGTCGCGGACTCCGTGAGCGCCCGGGAACGACGGCAGCAGCGCCGGATGGGTGTTGATGATCCGGGAGGGAAAGGCGTCGACGAAGCTGGGGCCGAGGATGCGCATGAATCCGGCGGAGACCACCCAATCGGGGGCGAGCTCGGCCACTGTGTCCTTCAGCGCTGCGTTCCACTCCTCGCGGTCGGCGAAGTCCTTGGGGCGGACGACGAAGGTGGGAATCGAGTGCTGCTCGGCCCTGGCCAGGACCCCTGCGGTGGCCGAGTCGGCTCCGATGGCGACGATGTCGACTCCGCGGGTCCCGTCGGCGAAGGCGTCGATGACGGACTGCGTGAGGGTACCGGATCCTGAGGCCAGAAGAACGATGCGCACCCGCACAGTCTAACGTCTGCAGCACATGGACGATGCCGGGCTGTCATCGTGCGGACACGGCCTGCCGAGGCATTTGTCAGTCGACTGTGAGAAACTGATCGGGTGACGTCACCGCAGAATACTGAAGAGAAGAAGGCGCCGACTCCCGAAGAGGAGGCACAGGCCGCACCGGCACGACATGGGCTCGTCCTGATACTGCTGATCCTCGCCTCGGTGCTGACGTTCACGTATCAGCTGCCGTTCAAGCTCGCCGCCATCGGCTTCGCCATCGCCGCGGTCGTGTGGTCGGTGAAGTACATCGTCGCCGTCGTCAAGACCAAGCAGCGCCGGAACATGTCCTTGGGCATCCTCGGCGGTCTGCTCAGCATCTATCTCATCTTCTCCACGATGTCCTCGGTCATCCTCTGGCCGGTGCAGTCGAAGTATGAGGAATGCCTGCGCGATGCGATCACGCAGCAGGCGCAGCTCTCATGCAGCACCGAATATCAGTCGGGACTCGGCGACTGGTTCAAGCAGGTCACCGGGCAGGAGCTCGACCTGCCCGGCACCAACTGATCCAGTTGCTCCGATCCCCGATCGTTCGGCACTGATCCCTTCACCGAGGATGCCCTCGACTCACGTCTGAGACCCTCGCCGAGGCGGCCCGTCGTTCACAGTGCAATTGCGCCTGGGACGCAGATCCCGCACCGAGGCGGCCCGCCCGGCTATCGCGGTTCGTCGTCCGTGACGATGTCGTCGGCGATCGATTCCGGTTCGTCCTCAGCGAAGAAGGCCTCCTCGTCGTCGTCATCGTCGAATTCGGGATCCTCGTTGTGCAGACCGGAGAGTCTGATCAGCAGGAGGCCGCCGGCCATTCCCACGCTGATCCATCCTGTCACTGCCAGCGCCGATGTCAGTGCCGAGGGTCCGAATCCGGACAGACCCAGCGGGCCCATGGCACCGCTGGCGAAGAGCGCGAGGACCTCAAAGGTGACGAACAGAATCCCAATCGCGATGCCGAGTCCCGTCCACGATTGTGCCGCGACTTCGCGGGCTCGGTCTCGGCCGAGGATGACGCACAGCAGACCGAGCAGCGCGAGAAGTGCCGGTGCCGCTGCCGTCCACGCCGGATAGTCACCGTCCAGCAGCTGCAGCACGTGCACATCTGGGACGGGCACAGCGGTCGACCGGAACGCCGAGCTCGTCTCTGCTTCGCCGATGCTCACTCCCGTCCCGGAGATCCAGGACAGGGCCGAGTAGAGAATGCTCGGTGCGAAGAGCACCTGCACGATGAGGAGGCCGATGCCGGCGGCGACCGGTGAACTGTAGACCTGCGCAGTGTCAACGACGTCGCCCCAGCGGATGACGACTCCGACGATGAGGACGATCGCGCTCAGAGCCACGGCGGACCACAGCAGACGTCGAACGAGCCCGGTGGCGACGTTCCACGTCCAGTCGGAGAACATGGACAGTCCGGGAATGTCACCGATTCCCCGCACTCGAATGAACGCCCACACGACAGCCGTGACGAGGAAGAGGAAGAGACGCAGGAATCCGAGCGGAGTCACAGCGGCCTGGCCGACCAGTATCGCCAGCACCAGCAGAGGACCGGCGTAGACCACGACGAAGGTGCCCAGAGCTGTTCCCATCAGCGCCCACCATCCGCCCGGATCGTCGTCGCTCTCGGTCGGGCTGTCCGCCGCCGTGCCGCCGACCACACGTCTGGCCCCCGTCGCCACCAGGAACCACAGGCCCAGAGTCACAAGGCTCGGCGCCAGTGAGAAGTCGAAGCCGAGGGTCGAGACGCTCAGTCCCGACACCGTCGACCACAGCGCGAATGCCCATTCGGGAATCACCGAGTACGGCAGCTGCGAACCGAGTCCGATGATCCAGAAGACGGTGGCGATGACGAACCCGGCGGGCACGACGATGAGGTCGATCTTCACGACTTCCATGAGGGCCGCGAAGATCGTCCGACGGTACGGCTGAGGGTGTGGAGAAGTGTGCATCAGGTCCATTTTCGCTTAACCCGGGTCGGCTTCCCGGTATTGACCACGCGGTTCCCTGCTCCGGGAAGTACAATTGCGCCAGGACAGGCTTGTACACGCAAAGGATGACCCCACGATGAGCAACGGGAACGATCACCCCAATTTCCCGCCACCACCCAGCGAGCCTCCGGAGAACGGCGGACCGAGGCCTGAGTCGGAGACTCCGACGGATGAGGGCCTGACCGGTTCGAGCGCCGCCCCAGGCGACGAGACGCCCACCTCGCAGCCGCAGTCCGCTGACGGGCCGGATTCGACCAACGGTCCGTCCGACTCGGATGCGCAGGCTCCTGCCGAGGCCGACACCTCGGCATCCGGCGACGACTCCCCCGCAGCCGATGGCCCGGCTCAGTCCGACAGCGGTTCCTCGGTGCCCGATGATCAGGCGCCGCCCCTGGGCGCCCCTGCCGGCGATGAGCCGTCGCGCCCCACTGTCGCTCCGGCGCCTTCTCAGCAGAACCAGCCGCCGCAGTATTCGGGCCCCGGTGCCCAGAACGATCAGTCCTTCGGCCCCGGCCAGAATGGCGGAGCGAACGCCCCGGGCGGCTCGCAGGCAGGCCCCTACCCAGGTGCCCCATCTCCGAACGGTCAGTCCCCGAACGGCCAGCCTCAGAACGGGCAGTACCAGAGCCCGCAGCAGCCGAACGGCGGCTACCCCGGCGCACAGCCGCAGGGCGGACAGCCGGGAGGCCAGTATTCGAATGCCGCGTACCCGGGCGCTCAGAGCCAGCCTCCGTACCCTGGTGCTCAGAGCCAGCCTCCGTACCCTGGTGCTCAGAGCCAGGCGGGCCAGTACAACTCCGCGCAGAACCAGTCGGGGCAGTACCAGACGGGATCAGGACCGAACGCCCAGCAGACCGGTTCCGGTTCGTCGCAGGCGATTCCCCAGCCGGCTCCGGCTCCGGGCTTCGCCGGCGCTCAGAACGGCGCGACGCGTGCCGAGAATCGTCCCGAGAAGAAGAAGGGCAAGCTGCCCCTCTTCATCACTCTCGGCGCGGTCGCACTCGTCATCGTCCTCGTTCTCGTCGGGTTCTTCGTCATCGGCAGTGTGAATAAGAACAAGTACGGACCCGACAAGGTCGCTGAGGACTACGTCGAAGCCCTCAACAAGGGCGACTTCGCAGCAGCGGAGAAGATCGCACCGTCCGCACGGCCGGAGGGCACGAACCTCGACCTGCTGCAGAAGGAATTCACCGATTCCTCCTCGGCGAAGATCGAGAAGGCCAAGGTCGAATCGTCGAAGGTCGACGGAGACAAGGGAACCGTCGTCGTGTCCTACGAGCTCGACGGCAGCCCCTACAACGTAGAGCTCTCCGCGACGAAGGACGGCAAGCAGGACCTGTTCTTCGACAAGTGGACGATGAAGGGGCCCGATCTCAACGTCATCTCCCTCGATATTCCCGCCGCCGACGGTCTCTCCGTCAACGGCAAGGACTACAAGGCGAAGTCGGGCACCACCTCGTTCGCCGTCTACCCCGGCAGCTACGACTTCACGATCCCGAAGAGCAAGTGGATCTCCGAGGCGTCCGATACGGCCAAGGTGAACTTCCCGAAGGCCTTCGCTCCCGGTGGACAGCCGAACAAGGGGCAGGCATCTCCCACCACGCTGAACCTCGATCTGGCTCCGACCGGCGCCTTCGACAAGGAAGTTCAGAAACAGGTCGAGAAGGAGCTGAAGAAGTGCTTCGACAATAAGAGCATCGAGCCGAAGTGCGACTTCATCAAGTACGACCCGACCGAGATTCCCGTCGGCGGTTCGGACAAGAAACTCGATGATCTGGCGAAGAAGAACACAGCCGATTGGGACATGAAGGAGATGCCCAAGGTGAAGGCCAGCTTCGGCGCCGGAGACACGAGCACGGGTTCGTTCTTCACGGAGAAGCCCGGCAAGTTCGACTTCTCCGTCGACGGCAAGAGGGCCGGCTCCTCGTACTTCTCCAACGGCAACTCCCTGTCGGTGTCCGGAAGCGTGAAGATCGACGGAGACAAGCTCTCGGTCGAGTTCTTCGACTTCTGACCTCAGGACTCACCGACTTCTCGGTGCCTCGCCTCCCCTGAGGTGAGGCACCACCGTCACCGAGGCGGCACTAGAGACACAGCGGGCGTGTGACGACCGATTCCCGGTCGTCACACGCCCGCTGTTCTCGTTCTGTCAGCCCATCACCGACCGTGTCGGCAGCTCGAGTCCGGCAGCGGCCTCGAACCAGGCGCCGGCGGCCATGACGAATTCGTCGGCGAACCGTCGCCCTGCGATCTGCACACCGATGGTCCGACCGTCGTCCATGAATCCGGCCAGCACCGTTGCCGCCGGCTGCTCGGACATGTTGAACGGCATCGTGAACCCGATATGGCCCATCGGTTCGTGAACCAGTGGGTACGGCATGGGCTGCTCGGCGGGGAACGCGGCATCCGGAGCCGTCGGCGAGATGACCAGGTCGAACTCTGAGGTGGCGTTGATCGTCCGTCGCCGGATCTCCTGGACGCTGTGATAGCAGCCGATCAGGTCGACGCCGCTGGTATCGGCCCCGTCCTGGGCCCACTGCTGGATATAGGGCAGGATGAGTGCCTGCTCGTCGACGGGCAGCGCTTTGAGGTCGGCCCACGACCGCACCCGCCAGAACAGATCCATGTCGTGGAGCAGATCATCGTCGATGAACGGATCGAGCGTCATGACTTCGGCTCCGGCCGCGGAGAACCGGTCGGCCGCCTCGGTGACGGCCGAGAGCACCTGCGCATCTGCGGCGACTCCGCACCCGGCGTCGAGCTGCACGCCGATGCGCAGTCCCCGCGGATCGAAGGTCGCAGTCGTTTCGCTGCCCGGCAGAGCCTGCGCGTCATCGGCGGCGAAGCGCGGCAGCCGTGAATAGTCACGATCGTCCGGGGCGGAGATGACGTCCATGGCAGCTTTGACATCGGCCATCGTCCGCGCGAGCGGTCCCGCGCACCTGCCCAGGTAGGGCGCGTCGAGCGGCACGCGGCCGAAGCTGGGTTTGAGCCCGGCCAGTCCGAGCCAGGTGCAGGGCAGGCGGATGGATCCGCCGATGTCGGAGCCGATGTGGATGGGTCCGTAGCCGGCTGCCGCCGCGGCTCCGGCACCGGCGCTCGACCCTCCGGTCGTCAGGCTCGGGTCCAGGGGCGAGCGGGTGATGCCGTGCAGAGAGGACACTCCCGAGGAGAGCATTCCCCAGTCGGGCATCGTCGTGGACCCGAGGATGACGGCGCCGGCTTCCTCGAGGCGCTCGGTGATCGGGGCGTCGTGACCGGCCACCGGCATCTCCACCCAGGCATGACCGCTGGGCAGCGGGACTCCGCGGCGGGCGATGTTCTCCTTGATCGTCACGGGCACCCCGTCGAGGTCGCTCAGCGGGCGGCTCTCACGCCAGCGTGCGGCGCTGGCCGCCGCGGCGTCCCGGGAGCGTTCGTCGTCGCGGTGGAACAGGGCGTTGATGGTCGGTTCGCATTCGTCCATGCGGTCCACGACCGCGGAGTGCACCTCCATCGGGTCGAAGTCCCCGCCGGCGAATCCGGCCGCCAGTTCGGCCGCACTGCGGTCGGCAAGCGATGTGGTCATAGGCTGCCCTTTCTCTCGATGGTTCGTCGCTCCCGCGCGCGGCCGGGCTATCCGGCGGCGAGCGCCTCGGCGAGGCTCGGAGTGGCGGCGATGAGACGTCGCGTGTACTCCTCCTGCGGGTGCGCGTAGATGTCCTCCGTCGCACCCGATTCGATGATCTGCCCGGCTTTCATGACGATGACGTCGGAGCACAGGTGTTTGACGACGCCGAGATCGTGGGAGACGAAGAGGAGTGTCAGCGCGTACTCGTCGACGAGGTCGGTGAGCAGGTTGAGCACCTGCGCGCGAACCGAGACGTCGAGGGCTGAGACAGGTTCGTCGGCAACGAGGATCTGCGGCCTGGTCACCAGCGCCCGGGCGATCGAAATGCGCTGTCTCTGCCCGCCCGAGAACTGGTGCGGGTACCGGCGCAGGGAGTCCGCGTCGAGGTCGACGGATGCGATCATCTCCTCGACCCGTGCGATGCGTTCGTCCTTGTCAACGCCGGCGGCGATGAGCGGTTCGGAGACGATATCGGCGATTCGCATCCGCGGGTCGAGCGAGGCGAACGGGTCCTGGAACACGATCTGCAGATTCTCACGCAGGCGGCGCAGCGCCTGTGAGCTTGCGGCTTCGACCCGGATGTCGCCGACGCGCACGTGGCCGGTGGTCGGTCGATCGAGGCCTGAGAGGATGTTGAGCAGCGTCGACTTCCCCGAGCCCGACTCCCCCACGATGCCCAGACGGGCTCCGCCTGCGACGGTGAAATCGATTCCGCCCAGGGCTGTGACCTGCGAGCGTCTGCGGCCGAAGAATCCCCGTCCGCGGAAGACCCGGGTGACGCCCGAGACCTCGATGAGCGGTGCCGATTCCCCCACCGAGGCGGCCCCGTCGTTGCCATCGTCCGTCGACTCTGCGACGGCCGTGCCGGTGTGCCCCGACCGGGTCGAGGTCGTCGACTCCTCACGGCACTCGGATTCCTCTGACTCCCCCGCCCCATCCGACGAATCCGCCTCGGCCGGCGACTCCGCGTCGACCTGCGGCCCCGAGTAGGCGAGCGCGGTCTTGAGCGTGAAGAGCCGGCCGCGGTCGTCGGTGGATTCGAGATCCGAGGAAGCCAGTAGTCCACGGGTGTATTCGTGCTTGGGAGCAGTGAAGATCTCGTCGACGCTGCCGGACTCGACGATGCGGCCGCGGTACATGACGATGACCCGGTCGCAGACCCCGGCGACGACGGCGAGGTCGTGAGTGATGAACAGCAGTCCCGCCTCCACCGCCGCGACCCTTTCGGCGATGAGGTCGAGCATATGCTTCTGCACGGTGACGTCGAGGGCGGTGGTGGGTTCGTCGCAGATGAGCAGCCTCGGCGAGTTGGCCAGGGCGATCGCAAGCATGACCCGCTGCCGCTGTCCGCCCGACATCTGGTGCGGGTAGGCGAAACGGGCACTGTCCGGGTCGGGCATGTGGACGTCGTGGAGCAGTTCGCGCACCCGCGTCGGGATCTGTACACGGGGAACCTTGCCGTGGATGCGCAGCACTTCGGCGATCTGGTCGCCGATGCGCATGAGCGGGTTGAGGGCGCTCATGGGTTCCTGGAACACCATCGACACGATCTCCGAACGCAGCCCGGCCAGGGTCTTCTCGTTCGCTTCGAGGAGGTTCCCGGAATGCCCCTGCAGGCGCACCTGCCCCCGAGCATGCAGCTCTTCGGGCAGCAGACCCATCACGGACTGCGCAGTCAGGGACTTTCCCGACCCGGATTCGCCGATGAGCCCGACCCGCTCCCCCGGCGCCAGACTGAGGCTGACATCGTGGAGCACCGGTGTCTCCGCTCCGGCGGGGGTGATGGTGAGGTCACAAACCTCGAGCAGATTCTCAGGCACCTCGGGCCTCCATCTTCGGGTCGAACCGGTCACGCAGCCCATCGCCCAAGAGGTTGAATCCGAGCACGGCGAGCGCAATGAACACTCCCGGCCACAGCGCGAGTTCGGGGTGGGTGGACAGGTACTGCTGGGACTCCTGCAGCATCCGGCCCCACGAGGGTGTCGGGGCCTGGGTGCCGAGTCCGAGGAAGGACAGCCCCGCCTCGGCGAGGACGGAGATCGCGAACGCCACGGACGCCTGGACGATGACCATTCCGGCGATGTTCGGCAGGACATGGACGAAGGCGATGGCCGGGATCCGACGGTTCGAGGCTCGTGCGGCCCGCACGTATTCGGAGCCGAGCACCTGCAGCGTCCCGGACCGCGCGACTCGGGCGAACCCGGGGATCGCGGCGATGCCGACGGCGACCATCGCCGGTCCCGTCCCCGGTGAGTAGACGGCGGCGAAGATGATCGCCAGCAGCAGGGCGGGGAAGGCCAGGAGGATGTCGTTGGCGCGCATGATCACCGCGTCGATCCACATCCCCCACGGCTGCTTCGCGAAGAGTGCGGAGATGATGCCGATCGGGGTGCCGATGAGCAGGGCGATGCCGACGGCGACGACCCCGACGAGCAGCGTGATCCGTGCTCCGACCATCACCCAGGTCAGCGTGTCCCGACCGAAGGTGTCGGTGCCGAACGGGTGGGCGAAGCTGCCGTTCTGCAGTCTGGCGGCGGGGTCGATCGCGTTCGGATCGTACGGGGTCCACACGAAGGAGATGAGGGCGAGCCCGACGATGAGCACGACGAGCGCCGCACCGATGAGCATCGATGCGTTCACTCGCCGTCCGCCCTTGCGGGACCGGGTCGGTCCGACCTTCGCCGAGGCGGTCGTGCCGGTCGCGTCGTCATCGACGGGATCGATGTGGTCGCGGGGATTCTGGGCATCGGTCGGGTTCATGCGGCGTTCCTGATGCGGGGGTCGACGATGGGCACGAGGATGTCGACGATGAGGTTGATGATGAGTACGAGCAGGACGAGGACCATGACGATGCCCTGGACCGCCACGAGGTCGCGGTTGGCCACGGCGCGGACGAGTTCGGACCCGATTCCCGGCAGCACGAAGATCTGTTCGATGATCACGGCCCCGACCAACAGAGTGGCGAGTTGGACTCCGGCGACGGTGATGACGGGGATCGCCGCATTGCGCAGTCCGTGCACGAACAGTGCCTTCGTCCTGGTCAGTCCCTTGGCACGGGCGGTGCGGATATAGTCCTCGCGCATCACGTCGAGGACCGCCGAACGAACGTAGCGGGTGAGGATCGCCGCCTGGACGAGCGCCAGCGACACGACCGGCAGGACAAGGCGGAGCAGGAAGCCGCCGAGGCCCTCGATCGGAGCCATCCAGCCTTGGGACGGGAACCATCCGAGGGTCAGCGAGAAGATGATGACGAGGATGATCGCGGCCAGGAAGTTCGGGATCGCGATGCGACCTGGCTGATCGCCGAGATCGTCACGCCGATCCAGTTGCGCTGTTCGAGGGCGGCGAAGGTGCCCAGGGGGACAGCGATGAGGATGGACAGGGCGATGGCGGCGATGACGAGGATCGCGGTGACCTGGACGCTGTCGACGATGACGGGGGCTATCTCGGCGCCGGTGACGTAGGAGGTGCCGAAGTCTCCGGTGAGCATTCCGCCCATCCAGTCGAAGTACCGGATGATCGGCGGTCGATCAAGCCCGTACTGAGCTTCGAGCGCCGCCACCGCTTCCGGGGTGGCGTTCGTTCCCAGCGCCACCTGAGCCGCATTTCCCGGCAGCAGGCTCATCAGGGCGAAGACCACCACCGAGGCGACGAGGAGGGACAGTGCGAACTGGATCGCACGGTTGATTGCGTAGGTGAGCATCGACGTTCGCGGTCAGGCCCAGCTGAGGTCGGCGATCTTGAACGCGTCGGAGACGCGGTTGGCGGGGATCCCCTCGACGTCGGCCTTGGCGATGACGAGGTTCGGGAACAGGAACAGGAAGTCCGAGGCGGCATCCTCGGTGATCGTCCGTGCGATCTCCTTCATCCCGGAGATGTATTCCTCTTCGGTGCCGGTGTCGGCTTTCTCCGCGATCTTCTTGATCTTCGAGTCGTCGTAGCCGATGTAGTAGTCCTTCGAGAACACGGTGAGGATGTCGCGCGGTTCGGCGTGGTTGATCACCGACATGTCGTAGTCGTGTTCGGTGAAGGTCTTGTCCAACCACACGGCGGGGAACTCCTGAGTCGAGATCTTCGCTTTCAGTCCGACCTCTTCGAGCTGAGCGGAGACGATCTCGGAGATCGCTTTCGCGTACGGCAGGTTCGGCACGGTGAAGGCGAACTCCTCGCCCTTGATCCCGGCTTCGTCGACGAGCTTCTTGGCCTTCTCGGGGTCGTACTTCCATTCGCCGGTGAGGTCTTCGTAGTACGGGTCGGTCGGGGGCACCATCGAGCCGATGAGTTCGCCGTAGCCGGCCCACGCGGTGTCGAGGACGGCCTTGCGATCGATCGCATGCATCACGGCTTCACGGGCCTTCTTGTCCTTGAAGATGCCTTCGGCGTTGTTCATCGACAGCACGACCTCGCCGTTCGTGGTGCCGGAGACGATCTGGTAGTCATCGCTTTGGAACTCTCCGGCCAGTTCGGGTGCCTGGAGGTTGGAGACGAGGTCGATCTCTCCGGATTTCAGGGCGTTCGAGGCCGAGACCGCATCCTTGAAGTATTTGAACTTGACCGAGTTCAGGGAGGGCTTCTCGCCCCAGTAGTCGTCGCGGGCGGCGAAGTCGATGGACTGTCCGCGGGTGAACTTCTCGATCTCGAAGGGCCCGGTGCCGATCGCTTCGTTCGCCAGGTCCGTGGTGCCCTCGGTGTCGAAGACGGCACCGACGAGGCTGGTGAGGTTGAACAGCCAGGTGTTCGACGGTTTCTTCAGCTCGATCGTGACGGTGGAGTCGTCCGGGGTTTCGATGGACTCGACGATGTCCATCTTCGACTTCAGCGCGTTCTTCCAGTCCTTCTGCACTCGTTCGTAGGAGTACTTGACGTCTTCGCTGGTGAAGTCCGCACCGTTGGAGAACTTCACACCGTCCTGGAGTTCGAAGGTGTAGGTCTTGCGGTCGTCGGACAGTTTCCAGTCCTTGGCCAGTGCGGGCTGGATCTCGCCTTCTCCGTCCAGCCGGACGAGCGATTCGTAGACGTTCTCCATCAGCGCTTCGGGAATGGCGACTCCCGAGGTGGAGGTGAAGTCGAGGTTGACCGGTTCGGCGGTGAAGGCGATGGTCATCGAGTCCTTCTTCTGTGCATCGCCTCCGGAGTCGGAGGCTCCGGCCGAACAGCCTGTGATCAGCAGGCTCGTGGCGGCAGCGGCCGCCACCCACGTCATGATGCCCGGAGTCTTCATTGTTCTCCTCGATTTCGCCGACCACGAAGAAGGGTCGTTCGCCAACACTCAAGCATCGTCAGTGTATCCGAAGTTCCCAGCTGGTGAGGCTGCTGTGTTCAGATGCTGGGCGGCCTAGGCAGGTGGCTCAGAGGTTCGGTTCGTCGGCGAGGATCGCGGCCAGTGCGTCGAAGGCGAACCGGCGGTGCGAGCGTGAGTTCTTCTCCTCGGCGCTCATCTCGGCGGCGCTGAGGTCTGAACCGTCGGGAATGAAGATCGGATCGTAGCCGAAGCCGTTCTCCCCCTTGGGTTCGGTTGCCAGACGTCCGGGCATCACACCCTCGGCGGTGAACTCGCGTCCGTCGGCGGTCACAGCAGCAGCGGCACAGCGGAACTGTGCTCCGCGGTGTTCGGCTGCGATGTCGCCCAGCTGAGCGAGCAGCAGCTCGAGGTTCGCTCGGTCGTCGCCGTGGCGGCCGGCCCAGCGGGCGGAGAAGATGCCCGGTGCACCGCCGAGGACGTCAACGCTGATGCCGGAGTCGTCGGCGATGGAGGTGTGTCCTGTCGCGGCGGCCGCGGCACGCGCCTTGATCAGCGCGTTCTCGGTGAACGTGACTCCGGTTTCGGCGACATCGGCCAGTCCCGCCTCGGCGGCGGTCAGCACCTGGGTGTCGTCACCGAGGACGGGGCCGAGGATGGTCAGCAGCTCGCGTTTCTTGCCCTCATTGTGAGTGGCGAGGACGAAGATCGTCATCCGGCGAGCACGTCGGACTGGATGCGGGTGAGCTCGGTGCAGCCATGAGCTGCGAGGTCGAGCAGTTTGCCGAGTTCTTCGCGGTCGAATGGCGCTCCCTCGGCGGTCCCCTGGACTTCGATGAACTTTCCGGAACCGGTCATGACGACGTTCATATCGGTTTCGGCGCGCGAGTCCTCGACGTACGGCAGGTCGAGGAGGGGCTCTCCGTCGATGATGCCGACGCTGATGGCCGACACCGAGTCGATGATCGGTTGGTGGGCGGCGGGGATGAGCCCGGTCGAGCGTCCCTTGTCGATGGCCTTCGCCAGGGCCACGTAGGCGCCGGTGATCGACGCGGTGCGGGTGCCGCCGTCGGCTTGGAGGACGTCGCAGTCGAGGACGAGGGTGTTCTCTCCGAGCTTGTCCATGTCGATGACCGCACGCAGGCTGCGTCCGATGAGGCGGGAGATCTCGTGGGTGCGTCCGCCCTGTTTGCCCTTGACTGACTCACGCGTACTGCGGGAGTCGGTGGCCCGCGGGAGCATGGCGTATTCTGCGGTGACCCATCCGCGTCCCTGGCCCTTGAGCCAGCGCGGCACTCCTTCGGTCAGCGAGGCCGCGCAGAGCACGCGGGTGTTGCCGAATTCCACGAGCGCGGACCCTTCGGCGGTGTTGATCCAGTCCGGAGTGATCCGGACTTCACGGAGTTCGTCTGCGGCACGGCCGTCTGCTCGCACTGTCTGCCTCTTTCGTCTCGGTGGTGGTGTCTGCTGGTCGTCGCCGACTCACACGGTCCAGGTGGCTCCGGGTTTCGCCAGCTCGATGGGTCCACGGTACTCCCCGGCCGCTTCACCGCGAACGATGGAGCAGTCGGTCCAGATCGGGATGTGGGTGAGCACGAGCGCTGCCGCCTCGGCGCTCTGCGCTACTCGTCCGGCGCGTTTGCCGGTGAGGTGGATGCCGCGCGCGGAGTCGCGGTCTTCCTGGAAAGCGGCTTCGCAGAGGAAGAGGTCAGCACCCTTCGCCGCCTCGACGAGGTTGTCGCATTCGTCGCTGTCGCCGGAATACGTGATGACCTTGCCGGCCGCGTCGGTGATCCGCAGTGCGTAGGCCTCGACAGGGTGGTCGACGAGGAAGGATTCGATGGTCAGCGATCCGATCTGATGCCGACTGCCGTGGTCGATGTCGGTGAATTCGAAGGCGTGGTCGAAGTCCGAGTCGTCTCCCCCGTTGGCGACCGGGGACTTGCCGGGATCCGTGTAGTAGGCCCGGAACAGCCGTTCCTTCGCACCGGCCGGAGCGAGCACCGGGGTGCGGGTGCGGATCGTGCCGGTGTCGGAGATGTCGCCGTTGAAGAACTTCGGGTCGAAGCAGTGTTTGACGTACAGACCGGTCATGTCCATGCAGTGGTCCGGGTGGAGGTGGCTGAGCACGATCCCGGAGAGGCGATCGGTGTCGATCGTCTCCTGCAGGGGGCTGAGCGCACCGGATCCGAGGTCGAGGATGATGCGAGTGGGTGTGTCCTCATCGGTTTCGATGAGGTAGCAGCTGGCGAGGGCGCCGCGTCCCGGGAAGGAGCCGGCGGTGCCGATAGCGGTGAGTTTCATAGCTCGTCATCCCCTTGCGTCTGGTCGAGCAAGGTCGTCGTCAGTCGGTCCTGAATCCAGGTCAGGAAGTCGTACAGGGTCAGGGTGAGGTCTTCCGATTCGGAGAGGTCCTCGCGGTGGGCGTACTTCTCCTCCTGTGCCTCCTCGGTGTCGATCCCGAGGCGGACGGCGAGGACGAGTCGCAGATCGTTGAGCCCTTTCATCCAGGCGAGCACTTCGTCCCGGGTCAGGGAGATGTCGTTGCCCTTACTCAGTCCCAGCAGCACGATGCGCACATTGTGTGCCTTGGCCTGCTTGAGATCGAATTCGTGAGGCGGCGGAATTCCGCTGAACGCTCTGCATCGGTGGGATCGACGTCGGGCAGCAGACGCAGCAGTGCCGGGTCCTCGGGGCGGGGCCGGTCGACGAGGCCGAGTCGGGCTTCCCAGTTCTCCGAGTCCGGGCGGTCGTCATCGTCGTCACTGTCTTCGGCCAGCAGAGCCGCGAGATCGGTGAATACGGTGAGCATGAGCGAGCGTTCGTTGTCCTGCAGTGTGAGGACGACGTCGTCCCCTCGTGCGTCGATAGCGGCCATGTGTCAGTCGGATCCTGAATCGGGTTGGCACGCAGCCCACAGACCGTATTCGTGCATCGCTTGGGTGTCTCGTTCCATGGCCTCGCGACCTCCGGTGGCGACCACGGAGCGTCCGTTCTCATGGACTTCGAGCATGAGTGAGTGGGCCTTCTCCTCGGAGTACCCGAAGTAGGTCTGGAACACGAAGCTGACATAGCTCATGAGGTTGACCGGGTCGTTGAAGACCACGGTCCGCCAGGGCTTGGCCAGGCTCTCGGATGGCCGGACGTCGACCTCCGGCTCCAGGACTGGTGTCGTTGGATTGCTCACGTTTCCAGCTTACGGCAGAACACTGACGCTGTCGTGACGTAAGATCGCGCCTATGAGTGATCTCACACGGACCGATTCGACGGCGTTCTTCACGGATCAGTACGAATTGACGATGGTGCAGGCGGCCTTGGAATCCGGCGCCGCTCACCGCAAGAGCCTCTTCGAAGTCTTCGGCCGCAGTCTTCCCGCAGGTCGCCGCTACGGTGTCGTCGCCGGCACCGGTCGGATCCTCGAGATGATCCGCGACTTCCGCTTCGACGACGCCGAGCTCTCGTTCCTCAGCAGGGAGAACATCGTCGATTCGCGCACCATCGACTGGCTGGCGAACTATCGTTTCTCCGGCAATATCCGCGGCTATGCGGAAGGGGAGATCTACTTCCCGGGATCACCGCTGCTCACGATCGAATCGACGTTCGCCGAGGGCGTCATCCTCGAGACCCTCATCCTCTCGGCGATGAACTACGACTGCGCAGTCGCCTCGGCGGCGTCTCGGATGGCTCAGGCGGCCGGCGACCGGCCCTGCGCGGAGATGGGCGGACGACGCACCAACGAGCATGCGGCCGTGGCCGCGGCTCGGGCGGCTGTCATCGGCGGTTTCGCATCGACATCGAACCTGGCAGCCGGTCTGCAGTACGGTCTGCGCACGATCGGCACCTCCGCCCACTCGTTCACTCTCCTCCACGATTCCGAGCGCGAGGCTTTCGCCGCCCAGCTGAAGTCGCTGGGCACCGATACGACTCTGCTCTTGGACACCTACGACGTCGAGGAGGCACTGACCACGGCGATCGAACTGGCCGGTCCGAACCTCGGCGGTGTGCGCATCGATTCGGGTGACCTCATCGAACAGGCCAGTGAGGTGCGCGAGAGCTTGGACCGCCTCGGCGCACGCGATACGACGATCACCGTCACGAGCGATCTCGACGAGTATGCGATCGCCGCACTGGCGGCGTCTCCCGTCGACTCCTATGGTGTCGGCACCCGTGTGGTCACCGGTTCGGGTGCCCCGGCCGCCGGGCTGGTGTACAAGCTCGTGGCTCGCGCCGATGAGGCCGGCGAGTGGACCTCGGTGGCCAAGCATTCCTCCGGCAAACCGTCACGCGGCGGACACAAAGAGGCGCTGCGTCTCATCGACGGTCCGATCGCGGTGGAGGAAGCCGTCGGCATTCCGTCTCTGCCCGATGACCTCGGTGAGGGGCGCCGGCTGAGCGTCGATCTCGTTCTCGACGGTGAGGTCGATGAGTCGTTCATCGGTGCTGCGGGTGTGAAGAAGGCCTGTGCCCGACATGACGAATCGTTGGCGGAGCTGCCACGTTCGGCCAGGCGTCTGCAGGACGGCGAGCCGGCTATTCCCACCGTGTTCTATTCCGCCTGATAAGCACCCGGCGACCTGGCCCATTGGGCGGTCTCCAGGGTCCGGATCGAGCCCGCTTATAACTGACCGCGCCCCATCCCGCACCCGCCCCATCACCCACCCGTCCGATCGCGAACGAAGCCGCCGAGGCTGACGCACTGTCTGCCTCGGCGGCTTCGCTGATCTCACAGCCGGTGAGTCTCTCCTGCCGGCGCCCGGGTCTCACTTCTTGCCGATGAACCAGCCCTGCAGCTTCTTGATCCGGGCCTGGATCTGCTCGCGTGTGGCTTGAGCGACGGCCGGTCCCCCGCACGCCTTGCGCAGTTCGACGTGGACGTTCTGGTGCGGTGTGCCGGTACGTCTCGACCAGGCGCCGACGAGGCTCTGGAGCTGATTGCGCTCTTCCTTCATCGCGCGGTGCTCGAGCTCGCTCGTCTCGACTTCGGGTGCCGGGGGCGCCGCCGCGGTCTTGCGCTTGGCCTGCCGCGCCTGCTGAGTGCTCAGCAGCTCACGCACCTGATCGGGTTCGAGCAGGCCGGGGATGCCGATGAAGTCGAGTTCATCTTCGGAGCCGATGGCTCCGCCGGTGCCGAATTCACCGCCGTCGTAGAGGACACGGTCGAACAGGGCTTCGGCGCCGAGCGCTTCGAAGGAACCGAGCTGGTCCGACGAGGCACCCTCGTTTCGATTCGCCTGCTCCATGGCCTCATCGTCGAAGACGACGACGTCGTTCTCGTCCTCGTTCTTCGGTCGGTCGAGGGCATGGTCGCGTTCGGCTTCCATCGAGTTCGCCAGGGCCAGCAGCACCGGCACCGAGGGCAGGAACACCGAGGCGGTCTCGCCGCGTTTGCGGGCACGCACAAAGCGTCCGATCGCCTGCGCGAAGAACAGGGGCGTCGACGCGGAGGTCGCGTAGACGCCGACACACAGTCGGGGAACGTCGACGCCTTCGGAGACCATCCGCACGGCGACCATCCACCGGTCGGTGGAGTTCTGGAACTGTTCGATCCGCTCCGAGGCGCCGGCCTCGTCGGAGAGCACGACGGTCGGCTTCTCTCCGGTGATCTCGTGCAGGCGTTTGGCGTAGGCGCGGGCCGCCTCCTGGTCGGTGGCGATGACGAGGCCGCCGGCATCGTGGACGGTGCGTCGGACTTCGGTCAGTCGTATATCGGCGGCCTTGAGCACCGCCGGGATCCAGTCGCCCTTCGGGTCGAGTGCGGTGCGCCAGGCCTGCGAGTTGATGTCCTTCGTCGTCTCTTCGCCGAGGACGTGCGACATTTCGTCGCCGGCCTTGGTGCGCCAGGTCATGGCGCCGGCGTAGGCGAGGAAGAGGACGGGGCGGACGACGGAGTCCTTGAGCGCACGGCCGTAGCCGTAGGAATAGTCCGCCACCGAGGTGCGGATGCCGTTCTCGTCGGGAGCGTAGGTGACGAACGGGATCGGTGACGTGTCCGAGCGGAAGGGGGTTCCGGTCAGGGACAGGCGGCGGACCGCGGGGCCGAAGGCCTCCCGCACGGCGTCGCCCCACGACAGGGCGTCGCCTCCGTGGTGGACCTCGTCGAGGATGACCAGGGTACGACCTGCGGCGGTCCGGTTATGGTGGAGAACGGGTTTGGCCGCCACCTGCGCATAGGTCAGAGCCACTCCGTGGTATCCGGGTGCGTGTTTGCCCTGGGAGTTCTTGAAGTGCGGGTCGAGTTTGATGCCCACACGTGCCGCCGAATCGGCCCACTGCACCTTGAGGTGTTCGGTGGGAGCGACGACGGTGACTCTGTTGACGACCCGCTGGGCCAGCAGTTCGGCCGCCAGGCGCAGAGCGAAGGTGGTCTTACCTGCCCCGGGGGTTGCGACAGCAAGGAAGTCCTTGGGCTGCTTCTGGAAGTAGAGTTCGAGAGCCTCTGCCTGCCAGGCACGCAGCTTTCCCGCCGTTCCCCACGCTGCGCGCTCGGGGAATGCCGGTGGAAGCTGTTCTGCCGCGGAGGTCCCTGGTGCTGTTGGGAGACGATCCGCGGACATCTACTCCTGCGGTCCTTCGGACATCGTCTCGTAGATCTCTTTGCACTTGGGGCAGATCGGGAACCGCTCGGGGTCGCGCGTGGGGACCCACACCTTTCCGCACAAGGCGATCAGCGGAGTCCCGGTCACCATGGACTCCATGATCTTGTCCTTGGGCGCGTAGTGGCTGAAGCGCTCGTGGTCGCCGGGCTCGACTAGCTGCTCGGACTGCTCGCGCTCGATCGTTGCTGAACCGCCTGAAGCTGGAATGGTCATGGCTCCATTGTAGTTCCCTAGAATGAGAGTCATGGACCAGGCCTACGACGATTCCCTCACAGAACGCTACCGCGAGCTCAGCGATGACATCGCCGCGGCCGTCGCCGTAGTCTCCGCTACCCGGGGCAATACGCTGCATGCGATCACCGTCGATTCGTTTCTCGACGTGTCGTACGATCCCCCGACGATGGCGGTCAGCGTGTATTCAGGCTCACGGATGATGGAGACCCTGGAGACGAGCTCTCATTTTGCAATCTCGCTGCTCAACTCCGATCAGCGCGACATCTCCGAACGACTCGGTGCTTCGGGTCAACCTTTGTACGGATCGCTCAAGGGCATCGACACGTTTCCGGCCCCGCAGGCAGGACAACCGGTGCTCACTGAGGCCATCGCCTGGTTCGAGCTCGAACTCACCGAGGTCCTCGAAGTCGCGACTCACAACATCGTCGTCGGTGAGGTGGTGTCCATGGGCGCCGGCGCCGATGCGGGAACGAGCCGTCCCCTGCTGCGCTGGCGCAAGGGCTACGGGACCATCGGCAACCGCTGACCGAGCCGACGGGCTCAAACATGTCCTTCCAGTGAGTCCCAGGCTGGCCGTCAAAGATGGGGCCACCCGGTTCGACAGCGCCCTACGGGTACGGCTGAGGCCCTGCTCCGGACCGTTGTGCTTCTCTTGGAAGCTCAATCGTTCGGAGCAGGGCCTCTGCCGCGTGGTCCTGGTTGTCGGCCTCAGGCTGCCTACCCAGGGTCCGGCCGGTCTGCCGACCGTGGATGGATCAGTCGATCACACGACTCCCTGGGCGAGCATCGCCTCGGAGACACGAATGAAGCCGGCGATGTTGGCGCCGGCGACGTAGTCACCGGGTGAACCGAATTCGTCGGCAGCGGCGGCGCAGCTGTCGTGGACATCGCCCATGATCTCGGCCAGGCGAGCCTCGGTGAAGTCGAAGTCCCACGAGTCGCGGCTGGCGTTCTGCTGCATTTCGAGCGCACTGGTGGCAACGCCGCCGGCGTTTGCGGCCTTGCCGGGAGCAAAGAGCACGCCGGCTTCGGAGAAGATCTTCACAGCTTCCGGGGTGCAGGGCATGTTCGCACCTTCGGCGAGGGCGATGACGCCGTTCTTGACGAGAGTCGCAGCGGATTCTCCGTCGAGTTCGTTCTGAGTCGCACACGGAAGTGCGACTTCGACCTCGACGTCCCAGACGTTACCGCCCTCGTGATAGGTCGCGCGCCCGCCGCGCTGTTCGGCGTATTCGGAAATGCGTCCGCGCTCTTCGAACTTGATGCGCTTCACGAGTTCGGTGTCGATGCCGTCCGGGTCATGGATGAAGCCAGCCGAGTCGGACATTGTGATGACGGTACCGCCGAAGGCCGTGACCTTCTCTGCGGCGTACACGGCGACATTTCCGGACCCGGAGATCGAGACGGTGCGTCCGTCGATGTTCTTCTTCGCGGCGGCGAGCATGTCTTTGAGGAAGTAGACGACGCCGAAGCCGGTGGCCTCGGTGCGGACCATGGAGCCGCCGTAGGACAGTCCCTTTCCGGTGAGCACACCGGCTTCATAGGAGTTCGTCATTCGCTTGTACTGGCCGAAGAGGTAGCCGATCTCGCGACCGCCGACGCCGATATCACCGGCAGGCACATCGCGGTACTCGCCGATGTGACGGGACAGTTCCGTCATGAAGGACTGGCAGAAGCGCATGACCTCGCGGTCGCTGCGGCCCTTCGGGTCGAAGTCCGCTCCGCCCTTGCCGCCGCCGATGGGCAGGCCGGTGATGGCGTTCTTGAAGATCTGCTCGAAGCCGAGGAACTTGACGATGCCGAGATTCACCGAAGGATGGAAGCGCAGGCCGCCCTTGTACGGGCCGAGAGCAGAGTTGAACTGCACGCGGAAGGCGCGGTTGATCTGCACCTCTCCGGAGTCATCGATCCAGGGAACCCGGAAGATGATCTGGCGTTCGGGCTCGCACAGCCGTTCGAGCGCTGAGAGTTCCAGGTATTCGGGGTGCTTGTCCACGACGGGGCCCAGGGAATAGAGAACTTCCTGTACCGCTTGGTGAAACTCCGACTCTCCAGGGTTGCGTTGGAGCACAGTGTCGAAGATTGGCTGCAGTGATGGATGTAGACTCATGCGCACAAACATACCGTGACCCGTATAACAACAATCCGAGCGACCAGATAATGGACAACGTTGTCCGGTCACTTCAAGTGGGATATGAGTCTCCCACGCAATCTGGGCGCGGTTGAGCAGGAAAGAATGAGTACAAGGCACATGGACATCTCGGAGATCTGGCCGCCGTTCGCACTTCATCTGCGATCAGGGGATATCAAGCTCTCCCCTGTCCGAGAAGCAGATATTCCCGAGCTCGCCCAAATCGCTCGAGGCGGCGTCAGAAGAGACGGAATCGAAGCATTCCTCGTCAATTGGGATTCAGGAACCGATGAACAGGTAGCGCGCAGCCTCGCACAGTATCACTGGTCGACACGGGCGAACTTCACCGTTGATGACTGGACGATCGAGTTCACGGTCAGGGTCGATGGGCGCGCCATCGGGGTACAAGGTGTCAATGCGCATCGGTATCCACTGACGAGAACAGTCTCAACAGGTTCGTGGTTGGCTCTGCCCGAACAGGGCCGCGGCTACGGCACCAGAATGCGGCGGATCATCGTCGAAACGTTCATCCGACATTTCGGTGCCACGCGATTCGACTCCGCCTACTTCACGAACAATGATGCCAGCCGACGAGTATCGGAGAAGCTCGGCTACTCCCCCAATGGCCACCGCAGCACTGTCGGCCAGAACGACACAGTCCTCAGCGAGCACCACATGGTTCTCAACGCAGAGAACTATGAGCCGGAAGACAGCGACCTGCACGTCACCGGCGACGCCCCATTCCGCAACTTCCTCTCAATTGCTACCTGACGGGGGCCGAGCAACCCCGCGCCAGGTAGCTGCGCCGCCGTCAGGTAGCAAATATGAGTGAATAGCAGGAAAGCCCCATCCACGAATGGACAGGGCTTCCCTCTCAACAAATTATTGCGGCAGTCACTTACTCTCCCACAACCACCAAGTTGCAGTACCATCAGCGCGAATGGGCTTAGCTACCGGGATCGGAACGGTTAACCGGGCGTTTCCCCACCACTATCACCACCGCAAAACCAACAAACCACACACACCCAAAAACCCTCGGGCGGTAGTGGTCCAAGAACCGCACAGCGAACGCGAACACCAAACATGCAACATGCACACCCCAGGGGGCGAACAATCAAATCATCACTAAAAACCTAGTCAGCGAGCAAAACACTTTCTCGCACACACCAACCCCATAAAAAGAGTTGATGAGTGATCGGTGTATTAGTACCAGTCAACTCCACACCTCACAGTGCTTCCATACCCGGCCTATCAACCCCATCATCTATAGGACACCTCCCCTGACTCAAAGTCAGTTGGAAATCTCATCTCGGAGCCGGCTTCCCGCTTAGATGCTTTCAGCGGTTATCCATCCCGAACGTAGCCAACCAGCCATGCTCCTGGCGGAACAACTGGCACACCAGAGGTTCGTCCGTCCCGGTCCTCTCGTACTAAGGACAGACCTCCACAAATTTCCTACGCACGCAGCGGATAGGGACCGAACTGTCTCACGACGTTCTAAACCCAGCTCGCGTACCGCTTTAATGGGCGAACAGCCCAACCCTTGGGACCGACTCCAGCCCCAGGATGCGACGAGCCGACATCGAGGTGCCAAACCATGCCGTCGATATGGACTCTTGGGCAAGATCAGCCTGTTATCCCCGAGGTACCTTTTATCCGTTGAGCGACCACGCTTCCACAAGCCATGGCCGGGTCACTAGTCCCAGCTTTCGCTCCTGCTCGACACGTCCGTCTCACAGTCAAGCTCCCTTGTGCACTTACACTCGACACCTGATTGCCAACCAGGCTGAGGGAACCTTTGGGCGCCTCCGTTACTCTTTAGGAGGCAACCGCCCCAGTTAAACTACCCATCAGGCACTGTCCCTGAACCCGATCAGGGTCCGAAGTTAAGGAATCCACTATGGTCAGAGTGGTATTTCACCGATCGACTCCACCCTAACTAGCGTCAGGGCTTCCCAGTCTTCCACCTATCCTACACAAACCACACCGAATCCCAATACCAAACTATAGTGAAGGTCTCGGGGTCTTTCCGTCCTGCTGCGCGTAACGAGCATCTTTACTCGTAATGCAATTTCGCCGAGTTCGTGGTTGAGACAGCAGAGAAGTCGTTACGCCATTCGTGCAGGTCGGAACTTACCCGACAAGGAATTTCGCTACCTTAGGATGGTTATAGTTACCACCGCCGTTTACTGGGGCTTAAATTCTCCGCTTCACCCCAAAGGGTTAACAGGTCCTCTTAACCTTCCAGCACCGGGCAGGCGTCAGTCCGTATACATCGACTTACATCTTCGCACGGACCTGTGTTTTTAATAAACAGTCGCTTCTCTCTGGCCTCTGCGACCACCACCAGCACATCCCCACGCATGGTGGGTTCACCGGGATGGTCCCCCTTCTCCCGAAGTTACGGGGGCATTTTGCCGAGTTCCTTAACCACGATTCTCTCGATCACCTTAGTATTCTCTACTCGACCACCTGTGTCGGTTATAGGGTACGGGCAACACACACCCTCACGTCGATGCTTTTCTCGGCAGCAGAGGATCACCAGATCACCCCACCAACGTGGGCGCCCATCAGCTCTCACACACCTGTGGGGACGGATTTACCTACCCCCACGTGCTACAACCTTAGACCGTGACTACCATCGCACGGCCTGGCTACCTTTCTGCGTCACACCTCACGCTTACCGACTCCACACTCAGGTCCCCCACTCAAACCCAACCAGGTACCCGAAGGCACCACGGGGTCATCACAGGGTTAGTATCATGTGTTTTGGTACTGTCGGTTGTGTGTCGGTACCAGAATATCAACTGGTTGTCCATCGACTACGCCTGTCGGCCTCGCCTTAGGTCCCGACTTACCCAGGGCGGATTAGCCTAGCCCTGGAACCCTTAGTCATCCGGTGGACGGGTTTCTCACCCGTCTTTCGCTACTCATGCCTGCATTCTCACTCGAATCGCTTCCACCACTCGTTCACACGGCGACTTCACCAGCGACTCGACGCTCCCCTACCCAACACCACACCATTACGGAATCACGTGGTGCTGCCACAACTTCGGCGGTGTACTTAGCCCCGCTACATTATCGGCGCTCAATCACTTGACCAGTGAGCTATTACGCACTCTTTCAAGGGTGGCTGCTTCTAAGCCAACCTCCTGGTTGTCTTCGCAACTGAACATCCTTTCCCACTGAGCACACGCTTAGGGGCCTTAGTTGATGGTCTGGGCTGTTTCCCTCTCGACAATGAAGCTTATCCCCCACTGTCTCACTGCCACGCTGAACCTTGACTGGCATTCGGAGTTTAGTTGACGTCAGTAACCCGGTAGGGCCCATCAGCCATCCAGTAGCTCTACCTCCAGCAAGAACCACGCAACGCTGCACCTAAATGCATTTCGGGGAGAACCAGCTATCACAGAGTTTGATTGGCCTTTCACCCCTAACCACAGGTCATCCCCTCCATTTTCAACTGAAGTGGGTGCGGGCCTCCACGCGCTCTTACACACGCTTCACCCTGCCCATGGCTAGATCACTCCGCTTCGGGTCTAGGACACGCGACTGAGACGCCCTATTCGGACTCGCTTTCGCTACGGCTACCCCACACGGGTTAACCTCGCCACGCACCGCTAACTCGCAGGCTCATTCTTCAAAAGGCACGCCATCACAGTCATCAAGATACTGCTCTGACGGATTGTAAGCACATGGTTTCAGGTACTCTTTCACTCCCCTCCCGGGGTACTTTTCACCATTCCCTCACGGTACTCATTCCGCTATCGGTCATCAGGAAGTATTTAGCCTTACCAGGTGGTCCTGGCAGATTCACACGAAATTCCACGAGTTCCGTGCTACTCGGGCAACGCACACACTGCAACTGGCTGACGTTTCGTCTACGGGACTCTCACCCACTCCGGTCCTGTTTCCCACCAGGTTCGACTACACCAACACTCGTCACAGACCGGCCATGCTGGACCGGACCATGTACACCCCACAACACCGTGTACGCAACACCAGCACGCTTGACACGCACACGGTTTAGGCTCATCCAGTTTCGCTCGCCACTACTCCCGGAATCATTGTTATTTTCTCTTCCTGCGGGTACTGAGATGTTTCACTTCCCCGCGTTCCCCCCACATGCCCTATATATTCAGACACGGGTCACCACCCTCACGAGTGGCGGGGTTTCCCCATTCGGACACCCTCGGATCAACGCCTGTTTATCGGCTCCCCGAGGCTTATCGCAGATTTCCACGTCCTTCATCGGCTCCTGATGCCAAGGCATCCACCATGCGCTCTTACACACTCACCCAACCCCACAAGGATTGGTTCATGCGCGCGAAAAATTGTTTCATTCACCTAACTAGATGATGACAAGAAAAATCACATTACATAAACAACACAATCGTGTTATTTGATGCTCGCGTCCACTATACGATTCTCAAACCACTACCAAACACCCACCACCACCCGACAACACACAGCTGCCAGTCGGTACCGGGGTTGGTCCTGTTGGTTGAAACCACACCCAACCAATCGGTTGGGGTTTGTGATTCCAGGACCCAATAACGTGTTCGTTCTAGCCCATACAACA
>NZ_JBNFOL010000041.1:0-27087 GCF_057364765.1 Brevibacterium sp. LAARM3_SD1
CGCTCCCTAATTACTACCTGACGTGCAGATACTCTGCGAGGTTGCTGGGCCGCCGTCAGGTAGCAGGGTCGGTCAGGTGCGGGCGAAGGCCGGGTACTCACGGACGCCGCAGCCGGAACTCCGTGATGACCGGGTCCCGATCTCCTCTCCACCAGCGGCACTTCCGACATCTGCGGCACTTCCTCGGAAGTCCGGTCTCGGCGACCCGCCCGCAACTCGAGTCCACCGAACCTCATGGGACGGTGTTGCCGACGGTGATGGTTATCGGCCGTGAGGGACGCGACCGCCCGAGGTTCGAGCCTGGCCCACGAGTCGATGCCCCTTGCCCTAGTCGACGCGCCGAATGTCCCAAGTGGGGTACGACACGCAGACGCGAGGGTGACAGGTCATGAACAGCGCGTATCCTTCGTCGCTGGCGTCAACGAAACGGCCGGTCAGATCCGAATCGATCTGTGTCCCGCGGCTGTCGATCGATATCACATTCACTTCGGCGTCGACGAAGAACCGACCGTCATACGCCCCGGATATCCCGTTGATGAAACGATTCCGCACCTCGGCGATGTCAACACCGGAATTCGTGCGTTCGAGAGTGATCGGCGACCCGTTGCGGTGGGTGTCCGGGTTGGGGGTGCTGTCGCACATCACTGTGGCCCCTTCTGCTGTGCACTGGCTCAGCCTCTTGCCGGTCATATCCAGGCTCGTACCGCTGTCAGCGTCGACGACCTCGGTGCCGTCGCTCCAGTTGACGATGAGCAATCCCGCCTCGAGCATGACCGTTCCAGGGCGTTCGCCTTCCCGCACCTCAGTAGAATCCCAGATGACGTCCTTGCCCGTGTCAAGGTCGAGCACCTGTACGTCTTCGAATTCCCTGTCGGCTTCGCTCTCGCTGACCTTCTGCACCGCTACGGAGTCCTCGCCGATGGCCGCAGGAGCGACTCCGTCCTGAGTCCACATGCTCTTCGGTTTCGTCGGCGCGGAGTAGTCGACGAGGACGGTCCGCTGGGAGTCCGTATCGCTGGCTTCGATTGCCGCGTACGCCCCGTTCCCGACGTGCAGGTCGAGATAATCGTCTTCACTGCTGACAGGGTGGAACGATTCGAGATCGCCGGTCGCCCCATCCACAGAAGCGACGCCGCTCCTGCCTCCTGATTTCGCCGCCATGAGCAGCGAGAAACCGTCGGAGGTGTTGATGACAGATGGTTTGCCGCTTGCCCGGAAGACCGGAGCGACGTTCTGCCCCGTCCCGGTCGTCAGCTTGGTGGACTGGTCAAGCGTCCAGATCGGGTCGGCAGTGTCAGCCTCGACCGCCGCGACCACGTAATCGTCATATCCGTTCTCGTACCCAGCGATGATGACCGAATCGTCCGCCAACGCGACTCCCGTGACTTCCCGGATATCGAGGGTCCTGAACCCGGTCGACTCCGCAAGGCTCGATGGAAGGGGGTCGCTCAGACTGAGCGGCTGGACGTTGTTCGCGGTGGAGCGGTCCGGACTCGCATCTGAATCTGCTGCATGGATTCCGCACTTCGCCTGTTTTCGAGTCGTCGTTCGCTCCTCAGTGCAGACGACGAGATAGTCCTCATTCATTGCGTGCGGCGATCCCGCGAGCTCCTCCGCACGCACCTTGCCCGACCGGTCTAGGGCCTGGAGACGATCGTTGTCGCCTGTCTCGTCCTTGGCGATCACCGTGTCGCCGAATACATCGACGATCTCCCAGTCGTAGCTCGCCGCGTCTGAGCCATACGGTGAGGACCGCTCGATGTTCCCGTCGGAGACGTCTATGACGCTGAGTTGCCCGTCTTCGGCACAGGCGATTGTGGTTGAACTCGCTGTGCATTCGGCAAAATCGTCGAGGTCTTCTGCTGTCGAACCGGCGTCGATCTCGATCAGTTCAGTCGAGGAACCGGCCGAGGAACCATCAGACGCGGAGCCGCTCGCGCCGTACCCTCCATCGGCGTGGACGACGGCATAGTTGCCCGCAGCCGCCTGCACTCTGGCACTGTCGAATCTGTCGGCGAGGTCCCAAACCTGTTTCCCTTTCTGGGCATCGATACCTATGGGCGCCGTGTTCCTCTTCCACTCCGGGCCCTCTTCCTGGTACATCAGATCCGCATTGGACGAGTGTTCCACAACGACCGTGGCCGCGCTCAAAGCGGAGGGCCACACACCGTCCTTCGTCCAGCGGGTGCTTCCTGACTTCCCGTCGATCGCCCACGTCGTCAGCGACCCCGGTCTGCCCCGCTGCGCGGAGGCCGCCACGACGGTGTCGGCGGAGGCAAGGACCGGGCGAGCCATGAGATTGTCTGCACGCTCTTCAGCACTGATCAGCGGCTCGCTCAGCCACACGGCCCGACCGTCAGCACCGGATAAGGACGCCACACCGAGGCTCACCGGCTCGTCAGCCGCGCCGTCGATATGGGCCGCCGTCCGGTAGGGCACGAGAACCTCGAACTTGCCCTTGCCGAGGTCGCGTACGACAGGTTTCGCGGGGTCGTGGGGACTGCGGAGGTCAACAACTGCAGATTCGCCGCCGAGGATGGGATCACCGTCGTCGGCGCTCCAGATCGTTCTGCCGGACTTGAGATCGATGGCTGCGAGCCTGCCACCGGAGAATTTCGTGGTTGCTACCAGGGCGATGTCGCCGATCAGTTTCACGCCGGAAAGGTCATCGGCACCGATATCGGCCCCGTTCAGCATCGCTGCTTTCCCGTATTCAAGCTGATTGTCGGACTTGTTTGTACATGCGGTTACCGCCGCAAGAAGTGTGAGCATCGCCATAGCGACCACGGCGCGCAGAGACGACTTCATCATCATAGGAAACCTATCCTAGTGGATTCCGAGAGCCCCGTCCCTCCGTCGAGGATACTCACCGGTGTGCCCGCGACGCGGCACCAGAACCTGGTGACTCATTCCTTCGCCGCGCCCAGGTCCTCGCGGAAGGCTCGGCCCGCCGCACCCAGGTCCCCAGCAGAGGTGATGAAGCGGAAGCCCTGGTCCTTGCGCAGCTTCGCCTCCTCGCCGTTTCCGCAGTGGATTCCCGGGACCACTCCGGCGGCGTCGGCAGCCGAACGGACCCGCACGAGCGCCTCGGCGTGAGCCTCGTTATGCTGCCCCGGCAGGGCGCCGACGGCGAACGCGAGATCGGCCGGGCCGACATAGACCCCGTCGATTCCCGACACGGCGCAGATGTCCTCGACCGCGGCCAGACCTTCCTCGTTCTCGATCATGACGAACAGCAGAGGCCTCTCGTCCCGAGTGTCCTGCACGGCGTCGTGCATGATCTCGTACGTAGGTCCCCATGAACGATCCCCGCCCCGCGAAGGATAATCGAGCGCGGCCACGGCTGCTTCCGCCTCGGCGACGGAGGACACGAGCGGGACGATGATCGCCTCGACGCCGGCGTCGGCGAGCGCCCCGATCTCCGTGAATCGGTTGGCCGCCACCCGCGCCGTCACGAGCGCGTCTCCGCTGGCACGCACCGCATCCGTCAGCCGCAGCACGTCGGTCGGCCGCACCAGCCCGTGCTGCAGATCGAGGCAGACATAGTCGAACCCGGCCGCCGACCCGATCTTCGCCAGCTCCGGACTCGTCGACATCATCCACAGTCCGTTGTAGATCTCCCCCGCACGCAGGCGGGCCCGATGATTCTCAATCGCAGCAGTCATGACTGCATCGAATCACGGAACCCCACCCGGCCACCAGAGGTGCCCGATATCCGGATGAACCTCGCCGAGGCGGCCCACCCCTGCCCGCGAATCATCGATCCCCTTCACCGAGGCGGCGCTGACCTCCCGTACGAAAGGTCACCCAACCTCGGCGCGGGGATTCACCTGGTCGGACTGTCTTCGAGGAGGGGGCCGATGACTCGGTGGCGGGCGATGACGAACGGGGGCGCTGGACCCGACCTCGATGAGTTCGAGGTCGAGGCGGCGTGGCAGCAGCGAGCGCCCCTTGCCGAGGACCACCGGCGCAGTCCACGTGATGATTTCGTCGAGGAGTCCCTCATCGGCGAACTGTCCGGCGAGGTCGCCGCCGCCCATCACCCACAGGTCCCGGTCACCGGTGGCCGTGCACATTTCGAAGTAATGATCGGAGACCGATCCCTTGGCGAATCGGATATCGGGGGTCTTCCCGTCCGTCCCGGCTTCGGGCAGGCCGAGCTTCCGGTGAGTCATCACCCAGGCGGGAACCTCGTAGGGCCACGGGCCATCGAGGTTGCGCAGCACCCATTCGTACGTCGTGGCCCCCATGACGACGGCCCCGACGCCGTCGATGAACCCGTCATCCGGCGGTTCTTCGGTCTGGCGCAGCAGCCATTCGAGTGAGTCGTTCGGGTCGGCGATGAACCCGTCGAGCGTGGTCGCGGTGTAGTAGACGGTGCGTGCCACAGGCAGTCTCCTCCTAGTTGCGTCTCTCTGTCATCCTATTGCGACAACGCTCTCTCACAGCAGATCGGCGTCGATTCCATCCGTTGACAGAACCGACGCCGATCGATGCGACAATTCTTCACGCCTCAGATTTACTGAGCCTCTCGCGCCTCAGTCGTCCTGAGCCGCACCGCGTCTCACACCTCCCCGGTCCGCAGCGCCTCGGCGATGTATTCGGCCTGCCGGATCGCCAGCGCCACGATCGTCAGGGTCGGATTCGCCGCGGCACCGGTGGTGAACACCGATCCGTCGGAGACGAAGAGGTTCTTCACGTCGTGGGTCCGGCCCCACTTGTCGACGACCCCGTCTTCGGGACGTTCGCTCATCCGCGCCGTGCCGAGGTTGTGCGTCGACGGGTACGGCGGAGTGTGGTGGGACGTCTGCGCACCGACCGCCTCGTAGACTCTCTGCCCTGCGGCGTAGGCATGTTCGCGCATCGCCAGATCATTGGCGTGATCGTCGTAGTGGACGTTGGGCACGGGCAGACCGTTCGTGTCCTTGACCGTCGTATTCAGCGTCACCCGGTTGCTCTCCTGCGGCATGTCCTCACCGACGATCCACATCCCCGCCGTGTTGAGATACCGGTCGAGCAGCGCCGCGAAGTCCGGGCCCCACCCGCCGGGTTCGACGAAGGAGGCCATGAACGCCGGACCCAGCGAGATCGTCTCCATGTAGTAGCCGCCGGAGAACCCGCGGTCGGGGTCATGGATCGACTCATCAGCGATGACTCCGGCCATCGTCTCCCCGCGGTACATCCGCACGGGTTTGTCGAAGTGGCCCCACACGGTGCCGGTCAGGTGGCGCATATAGTTCCGCCCCACATGCCCGGACGAGTTCGCCAGCCCATCGGGGAAGGATGGTGTTCCGGAGAGCAGAAGCAGTCTCGGCGTCTCGATCGAGTTGCCGGCCACGCACACGAGCTTCGCGGCCTGCCGGTGGAGGTTGCCGTCCTTGTCGAGGTAGAGCACGGCGTCGGCGCGGCCGTTCGCATCGTGGGTGATCTGCACGGCCTGGGACTCCGGCCGCAGATCGAGCAGGCCCGTATCCGCTGCCCGCGGCAACTCCCTGACCAGGGTCGACCACTTGGACTTGTTCTTATCGCCTTGGAAGTTGAAGCCGTCCTGGATGGAGGCGGGGCGGCCGTCGTATTCTTCGGCGTTCGTGGCGTACGGGCCGGTGGCGTAGAACTTGTAGCCGACTTCTTTCGCCCCTCCGGCGAAGACCTTGTAGTTGTTGTTCGCCGGCAGCGGCTTCCGGCCGTGGACGTGGGTCGAGCCCATCGCCTTCTCCGCCCGGTCGTAGTAGGGAGCCAGATCGTCCAGGGTGATCGGCCAGTCGAGGAGGTTCGCTCCGTCGATGCGACCATAGACGCTGCGGGCCTTGAACTCATGGTCTTTGAACCGCGGCGTCGCCCCCGACCAGTGGGTCGTCGTCCCGCCCACAGCCTTGACGATCCAGGCCGGCAAGTTCGGGAAGTCGCGGGCGATCCGCCACGATCCCGTCGTCGTCCTGGGATCGAGCCAGGCCATCTGGTTGAACGCCTCCCATTCGTTGTTAACGTAGTCCTCGTTGCGCAGATACGGCCCCGCCTCAAGCACGACGACGGGAATGCCCTTCGCGGTGAGTTCAAATGCCAGGGTTCCTCCACCGGCGCCGGAGCCGACGATGACGACGGCCTCCTCGTCCGGGTCGATGCTGTATCCGGTCACACTGCGTCCTGCGTTCTGGTCCTGTGTCATCACTTCTTCACCTCACCCATCTCGACGCTCTGCGGCGCAGGCTGATTGGTCGAATCGTCACCGGCGGCGCTGCCGCTGCGGACACCCATAACCCCGTCACCGAGCTCGGGCAGCGGCTCGTCCTCGGGATAGACGATCCGCGGCTCGGGCAGCCAGTCGAGGTCGTCGAAACCGCGATTGATGTAGCCGCCCTTGTCGAACGACGGTCCTTCGTAGCCGAGCGTCTCCCACACCTCGACATCGTCATAGAGGTTGAGCACGGCGGTGCGACGGACGAAACCGAAGAACTCGGTGGACTCGACCCGGCGCAGCACCTTGAGCGCGGAGTCGTCATCGAGTCCGCAGAAATCACCGTCGGAGAGCTGATCCAACGACAGCAGCCCTTGGATGAGGGCCACCCGGAACCACGTCTCCTCATCGGCGGCGATGAGGATCTTCTCCGCGGTGCGCACATACGGTCCGTCGGGGAAGTCTGCGTGCGGGAATGCCACGCGCAGCACTCGGATGAGGGTCTGCTTCGCCTCGTCCGTCATCTCCATCGCATTCAGCGATGGGTATTTTGCAGGGAATGCCATCGGATGCTCCTTTGCTCCACTCGGCCGGCGGCATCGACGCACGCCCGCCACTGACCTGACACGAGCAACCTATGTGATCTGTGACACCATGGACTATCCTCATTCTCACCACATGAAAAGTCGATCGCCGAGGCGGCTCCACCGTCCCGCACCCACGACCGTTCCCGTCCCGGAGGGAACGGACCCGGTCCGGCGGCCGGGGTCGGAAGCACACCGCCGAGCGATCGCACAGTCAGGAGACCGCGTGTCCAACAGTGCCGTGATCCAACGAACTTTCTCCGTTCTCGAAGCCGTCGCCGCTTCGGGCAGTGCTGCCGCGAAGACCGTGGCCTCCCGTCTCGAGATCCCGCTGCCGACCGTCTACCGGCTCCTCAACGAGCTCGCCTCGGCGGGGTATCTCGTCTACCTCAAGGACTCCAAACGGTTCGAGCTCGGCCCGAAGTGCTTCGAGCTCGGGCTGTCGTTCCAGCAGCGCCTCGTTGCTCCGCATCCGATCCGGCAGATCACCGATCAGCTCCATCGGTCGTTGGGCACCGCCGCCTATTTCGCGATCTATCGCGGTTCGGACATCATCCTCACCTACTGCTCCGACTGCGAGAAGCACCCGCGACTGCGGCCTCTGCGCTTCGGCTTCCACGAGGCCGCGCACGCCACCGCCTTCGGCAAGATCCTCCTGGCCGGAATGCCCGAACCTCAGCGCACCGACTACCTCGAGGCGCGGGGAATGCAGGTGCTCACCCCGCAGACGATGATCAGTCGGGAGGCTCTCGATCCCCATCTCGCCGAGGTGGCCACCCGCGGAATCGCCTGGGAGCACGAGGAATTCCTGCCGCGTCAGACCTGCGCGGCCGTGCCGGTGCGCAATGGCACGGGGATGCAGGTCGGGGCGATGGCGGTCAGCACTCCCTCATCGAAGATGACGGGCCGGGCGAAGCAGCTCGAGTCGACCCTGCGAGAGCATGCGGGCCTGGCGTCGAGCTACCTGCGCGGCGGTTCCGTCACCGTCCCCGTCGTCGAACACCCGTGAGTCGAGCACGTTGGAGCCGCGCATTCCCCGCCGCCGAACACGCGTGAACACATGGGTGAACTGTCACTTTATCGCCATATGAGAAGAACCGTGTCTTACTGACTGCGATTGAGCTGAGAATGATCGTGCTCGCTCACAGTTGAGAACTCAAGGAGGAGAAATGGGCACGAGCAACAGCGTCGCAGTGGTGACGGGGTCGGCACGGGGAATCGGTCAGGGCATCGCCCAGCGGCTCGGTGCCGATGGCCATCATGTCATCGTCGCGGACCTGCCGAGCATGCAGGATGGGGTCAACGAGACCGTCGCAGCCATCGAAAAGGCTGGTGGGAAGGCCACCGGCGCCGAGGTGGACGTCACGGACGAGGAATCGCTGAGCCGCCTCGTCGACGTTGCCGTGGACGCGGGAGGCAAGCTCGACGTCTTCGTCGCGAACGCCGGAATCGCCCAGGTCGAGCCGCTCATCGACTATTCGAAGGCCGACTTCGAGAAGATCGTCGACGTCAATCTCACCGGCGTCTTCCTGTCATATCGGGCTGCGGCGAAGCAGATGATCGAGCAGGGCAACGGCGGCAAGATCATCGGCGCCGCCTCGATCGTCGCGTTCCGTCCCTTCGCGCTGCTGTCACCGTATTCGGCGACGAAATGGGCGGTGCGTGGACTCACCCAAGGTGCCGCGATGGAGTGGGCCAAGCACGGCATCACCGTCAACGCCTACGGGCCCGGCATCGTCGGCACCGCGATGTGGGATCTCATCGACGAGAAGCTCGCCGCCGAGGAGGGGCTGGCCAAGGGTGAGGCGATCAAGAAATATGCTGGTGACATCCTCATGGGACGGGTGTCCGTGCCCGAGGACGTCGCGAACCTCGTGTCGTTCCTCGCCAGCGAGGACTCCGATTACATCACCGGGCAGACCATGCTCGTCGACGGCGGAATGCAGTTCTCGTAACGTTGTCGCTGAGAGCAGAAACCGACACCGCCACACCCACAACTCCACCCGAGAGAACAACCACAGAGAGAAGGAAGAAGACATGATCTTCATCGTCGTAAAGTTTCCCGTCAAGCCCGAACTGGCCGACCAGTGGCCCGAGCTGACCCGCGAATTCACCGAAGCGACCCGCGCAGAACCGGGCAACAAATGGTTCGACTGGTCGCGCAGCCTCGATGACCCGAACGAGTACGTCCTCGTCGAAGCCTTCGACGACGATGCCGCCGAAGCGCATGTGAAGTCCGACCACTTCCAGGCCGCGACCGCCACGGGCGGGCCGATGCACTCCGCACTGGCAGCGACCCCGAAGATCATCTCCCGTCAGATCGACGGTGATGATTGGGATGCGATGGGCGAGCTGCAGATCGACTGATCCCCCACCGAGGCACCCGTCCCCGATCGGGACGACCTCATTCGCCGAGGAGGTCGCGCGGGTCCGCTGATGCGTTCAGCGGGCCCGCGCCCTATTCACCGTCACCCTCGCTGCAGCTCGGTTGAGTCTATTCCCATGCCGCACACCGGTTGATAAGATTGTCTTATGAGCTTCGTCGGCGAGTACCGCCACGCGCAACGCTGTGAAGACATTGCGCGACTGCGCCGTGCACTCGCGCTCCGAGCCATGCTCGCCACTGGCATGAGTCAGCGAGAGATCGCGAATGATCTTGGAATCTCGCAGCCTGCCGTGAGTCAGCAGCTCAAATTCGCCCCCGCTCTTGATCTGGTTCATCCGGAGATCCTCCTGGAAGCCGCTGTTCCGATTCTCATGAAACTAGCCTCGGATCGCGGCTATGAGAATTTGGCTGTCTTCGGTTCCGCTGCGCGCCGTGAAGCTCGAATGGACTCCGATATCGACTTGCTCGTCGACGCTCCGGAAGGCACTTCGTCTTTCGCCTTCATCCGTTTCAAACAACTTATCGAGAAGGTTCTCGGCAGAGAGATCGACTTAGTCGACTATGGCGGACTGAAGCCGGGGGTAGACGATGACATCCGCCGAGAAGCGGTGTCGCTGTGATGGATCGCAGAATTGCTAAGGAACTGCTCCTGAACAGACCGACTGACTCTCGGCACCGGCCAGCTCTCCAGCGTGGTGAACCTGCAATAGCTCGGCCCCCTGCACTAAGCCGCTGCAGGTTCACCAAGCTGAAGGCTCACCTCTGCGGCAGGTATGCCTTCTGAGCCTCGACCCATTCGTCGAGCACAGTCGCGCGATCATCGAACTTCGCGGTCGGGAATGCGAGGCCCCTCGTCGGCACGCTCGCGCCGAGCTCGACGAGGAGGGGCCGCAGTGTCGTTTCGACGGCCAAGGTATGAGCCGGGGACCCGATGGTGAAGACGGGAATCGCGGTCAGCCCGTGCAGACCGCCGGCGTCGTACCGGTCGAGGAAGGCTTTGAGCAGACCGGTGTAGCTGGCCTTATAGGTCGGAGTGGCGATGACGGCGTAGTCGGCGGTGGCCAGACGTTCGGTGAGTTTGTCGAGACGGTCGGACTTCCACTCGAAGATCTCGTCGGTCACCTCCGCGAGTTCGATGGTTTCGTCGATCTCGGATCCGGTCACCTCGGCGATCTTGGTCGCAAGATCTTCGGCCACTTGGCGGGTTCGCGATTTGGGACTCGGGTTGCCGACGACGACGGCGATGCGTGTGGTCATAAGGGGGTCCTCCCATTGGTGCGGTGCGCTCTTGTCCGGGTCCCGCGCTCGGCGGCTCCGTCTGCGCTCCACACTATGCGTCGGCTGATGGACCGAGCCTGATGAATGACATATCCGTTCTCATCCCCAACCTGGACCGATGCCATTCCACCGCTGCGCGTCCTTAGTTACCATGAAGTACCGCCGATCTTCGGCGGACCTCCCGCACCTCACCTTCAACCGCCGTCAGATCACCGACGACCTCCGAGGAGCATCCATGACCACCCCCGACTCCAGTCGCCCCACCGAAGACCAAGTCCTCGCCGCGCAGGCCGACGCCGTCGACCGCGGGCTCAATATCACCGTGGTAGGCGATACCCAGCACACGGTCCAGACGCTGAGCCAGACCTACCCGACCACCGTGGCCGACCTCTGGGAAGCCTGCACCGATCCGGCCCGTCTCGAACGCTGGTTCGCTCCCGTCAGCGGCGATCTCGAACTCGGCGGTCGCTACCAGATCGAAGGCAACGCCTCGGGCACGATCGAGAACTGCGAACCGCCCCACTTCTACTCGCTGACCTGGGAATTCGCGGGAGGAATCAGCCATGTCGCCGTCCGCATCGCCGAGGTGGACGACGGCGCACGCCTGACGCTGGAACATTCGCACACGGGTGAGGCGAACGCCGACTTCTGGGTTCAGGTCGGACCGGGCGCCACTGGGGTTGGGTGGGACATCTCTCTCCTCGGACTCGCGAACCATCTCGTGGCCGGCACGGGACGACCGGAAGACGAGAACGAATGGGTCACCTCGGCGCCGGCTCAGGAATTCGTCCGCACCTCCAGCACCCGCTGGGGCGAGGCCTCAGCGGCGGCAGGCACACCGGTCGATCAGGCTCGCGCCGCCGCGGAACGGACAACCGGCTTCTACCTCGGTCAGCCTCCGGCCGAGTGAAACGAGGCTCAGCCCCTACTCCCCCGCCTGCCTCCGCGCTCCGAGCGCCAGACGGGCGATATCGCGCAGCACTTCGAGCTCTTCGCTGCCGTCGAGCAGTGCCCGCAGTTCGATGGCCGCGCGGCTGAGCAGGCCGCGATAGGCGCCGGCGACGTTATCCGGTTCACGGGTCAGCGGGTAGGACACGCAAAGGGCGAACACGATCGCCCCGACGGTGAACGCCACACTCGCCGAGGCGGTCCCGGCCACCCGTGCCTGCTTCGTCGCGTAGAACTCCGCCGGATTCCCCGGCCCGCACAGCGCCAGAGCCGCTGACCCGCCGTCGACGAGCGGGAGCACCGCCCCGACTCCGCGGGAGACGCGCAGCTCATGATCGGCTTCGACGTTGCGCACGCACACGCGGTCCTCACCGACCCGGACCCACAGCTGCACGGATTCCCCGGTCATCGTCCGCAGATGCTCGAGCACCGAATTCGTCGTGGCGATATTGCGCCGGCCCGGGAACGGCCCCAACCGCAACAGCCCCGAGGAGTCACGGATAATGAACTTGTGCGCCCGCAGGTCGGTGAGCAGCCGGTAGGTCGTCGACTTCGAATAGCCGAGGCGGCGGCACACTTCCGCAGCCGTCATCGGTGAGTCCTGGAGGACCGCGAGGATGGCCGCGCTGCGGTCGATGACGCCGATCTCCGGCGACGAGCTGTCAGTCATTGATTTCATTCTGCTCCTCACGACACCGCCACATCGGCAAGCAGCTTCCGCCGGGACACCCACCACCGGAAGATGATGGGCCCGATGACGCCCAGGACCATGAGGACGATGATCGACAGCGACACGGGTCGGGTGACCAGGGGCGCGAACGATCCGCCGGAGATCTGCAGCATGCGCCGGAAGTTGTCCTCGAGCAGCGGCACGAGCACGAGCGCAAGGATCGCCGGAGCCAGCGGAATGCCGCCCTTCTCCATGAGGTAGCCCATGACTCCGAAGATGCCGAGCATCATCAGCCCGAAGAGACTGAATTCGATAGCGTAGGCGCCGATGACCACAAGCACGAGGATCGACGAGAAGAGGATCTCCTTCGGCATCTTCAACAGCTTCACGAATACCCCGACCAGCGGCAGATTGAGGATGATGAGCGCAATGTTGCCGATGTACATGCTCGCGATGATCGTCCAGATCAGCCCGGTGTCGTCCCGGAAGATCAGCGGTCCCGGCTGCAGACCGTACATCGTGAACACGAAGAGCAGCAGCGCCGTCGTCGCCGACCCCGGGATGCCGAGGCTGAACAGCGGAATCATCGCACCGCCCACACCGGCGTTGTTCGCAGCCTCCGGACCGGCGACGCCTTCGATGGCGCCGTGACCGAATTCGTCCTTCCGCTTCGAGATCCGCTTCTCCATGATGTACGACATGAATGAAGCGAGCGAGGGTCCGACGCCGGGCAGGATGCCGATGATGAAGCCGACCACAGAACCGCGTGCCCAGGGCCCGGCTGACCGCTGCCAGTCCTGCTTCGTCATCCACTTGTCGTTTCCGAAGCTCTGGATCTCGTCCTTGGCCCCGCGCCCGAGCGCGAGGTTGCGGATCGCCTCGGGGATGGCGAAGAGCGCCATCGCGAAGATCGTGAAGTCGATCCCGTCGGAGAGCAGACTCATCCCGAATGTCTGCCGGGGCAGCCCGGTCTGGAAGTCGAGGCCGATGAGGCCCACGGCCAGACCGATGAAGATCGAGATGAGCGCCTTGGCCCGCGAACCCGCCGACATCGTCGACGCGAGCAGCAGAGCCGTGGCCATGAGCAGGAAGTATTCGGTGGCGCCGAAGACGTTCGCGAGCTTGACGAGGACGGGTGAGAGGAACGTCAGCCCGATGATCGCCAGGGTGCCGGCGAGGAACGATCCGATCGCCGCGGTCGCCAGGGCCGCCTTGCCCCGACCACGGCGGGCCATTTCGTAGCCCTCGATCGCGGTCACCGCGCTGGCGACCTCACCAGGGGTTTTGATGAGGGTGGCGGTGATCGAGCCGCCGTACATCGACCCGTAGTAGATTCCGCACAACAGGATGAGCCCGTGCACCGGCTCCATGCCGAAGGAGACCGGAATGAGGATCGCGATCGCAGAGATCGGACCGATTCCCGGCAGCACTCCGACGACGGTGCCCAGCAGCACGCCGAGGAGGGCGAAGGCAAGGCTGACCGGCTCGAGTGCCGAGGCGAAGCCGCCTCCCAGATCCATGAGAGTGTCCATGTCCGCCCCCTAACCCAGGATTCCGACGGGCAGGTACACGGCAAGTCCGTAGACGAACGCCGCGTAGACCACGACCGAGAAGAGAACGGAGAAGATGAGGTTGCGGATCCACTTCTCAGGCACGTAGATGCTGGTCAGCCCCATCAGGAAGGCCGCCGTCGACAGCAGGAACCCGACCGGGATGAGGATCGCGAGATAGACGAAGAAGAGCGCGAACTGGAACACGACCTTGCGCACCTTCGGCTCCGGCGGGGCTTCGAGCACGATCCCGCCGACCCCGTCCTCACCGGAGGATCGGCCCGCGGTTTCCACGGAGGATTCCCCCGCCGAGGCGGCCGCACCGTCCCCATCCCCCGCCGCGCTCGTGTGTGCGGATCCTGCCGACTCAGCGGATTCCGCGGACCCGGGCCCCGCCTCGGCGAGGGTGTCCCTCCGGTGCCGGACGATGGCCTGGCCGGCGAGGAAGAGGCCGAGCACGATGAGTCCGATCCCCACGATGGCGGGGAAGGTGCGCGGGGTGACGATGTTCGCGGTCTCCTGGATGGAGAACGTCGCGATGTAGTACACCGCGCCGATGACGGCGATGGCGCCGCCGGTGATGAGGTCGGTGCGGTGAGCGGTCATTTGCTGTTGCCCAGGTCGGTCTCCTTGACGCCTTCGGCAACCGTCTTGGCCGCGTCGTCGACGTAGGCCTGAGCGTCCTCGCCGGTGTGGAACTCGGTGGCCCACTGGTTGTTCTTCAGCGTCTCCTTCCAGGCGTCGGACTTGCTCACGTCTTCGAGCGACTTGGCCCAGAAGTCCACGGCTTCCTGCGGCATCTCGGCGGGGCCGTAGACTCCGCGCCAGTTGCCCAGGGTCACGTCGTAGCCGGAGTCCTTCGCGGTGGGCACCTTGTCGAAGGGAGCCGCCAGCGGTTCCTGGGCGAAGGTGACGAGCGGTTCGATGTCACCGGCTTCGATGACGGAACGGAACTCGCTCATTCCGGCGATGGCGACCTTCGCATCGCCGTTGAGCATGGCGGTTGTCTGCTCTCCGCCGCCGTCGTAGTTGACGAAGTTGATATCGGCCGGGTCGACGCCGGCTTCCTTCGCGAACAGGGCGAAGGGCAGAGTGTCGTCTCCGGCGGCCGCGACGGTGACCTTCTGCGGGTCGTCCTTGAGCGCCTTGACCAGGGAGTCGAGGTCCTTGAAGTCCCCGTCCTTCGGGGTCACGACCATGAAGTCCTCGACGTAGAGGGTGGCGATGAGGGTTGCGTCCTCGGGGCCGTATTCGCAGAGGTTGCGTGCCTTCATCGTCTGGCTGGCCAGGGAGGTGATGGCGATCTGGTCGTCCTTGCCCTTCTCCTGCTGCATCATCGATGTCAGCCAGGAGCAGCCGGTGCCGCCGGGTTTGTTCTGCACGGGCAGCGGGGTGGAGACGATGTCTTCCTTCTGCAGCGCCTCGACGAGGGCACGTGCGGTGGTGTCCCAGCCGGATCCGGGTTCGGCCGGAGCGGTGACCGAAACCGGCCCCTTCGGATAGTCGCCGCCCTCGCCCGGGGGCTGCGCTTTGTTCCCGCAGGCGGTGGCGACGAGGGCGACCGAGGCGAGCACGGCCCCGATCGTCGCCGCGCGCCTGCGGGCACGCGTCGTCTTTTCCTTCGCCGAGGCGGCCGTCCGTGTGCGTGTGATCGTCGTTGATCGCATGAGCTGTCCCCCTGTGTGTTCGGTTTTCGATATCGGTTGGTGAAGCAGGTGATCTGGTGCCGGCGGGTCGTCAGCCCAGGCGGTCCTCGTCGGGCTGAGGTCCGTCGACCGGTGGACCCGTCGGCACCGCCGGGCCGTCCCGATAGTGGCTGTTGTGGCGCCCCGGTTCCGGCACATCGCTGCGCAGGCCGAGCCGGTTCCCGTCGAAAGTCAGCGGCAGCAGCGGCACATCGACGCTCGCCCCCGTCGGCAGCCCTGTGTGGGCGAGCGCTCCGGAGGCGACGAGGTGCGGGTCAGCCGTGAGGTCGGCGGGCGTGTTGACCGGGGCGACCGGGAGTCCGCGGCGCGTGCATTTCTCTTCGATCTCGGCCAGGCTCAGCTGGGACAGTGCCTGTTGGAGTTCTGAATGGATGCGGTCGCGTTGGTCGACTCGGCCCTGGTTGGTCAGCATGTCCGGGTCGGCGGCGAGTCCGGTCAGTCCGAATTCGTCGCAGAGGTCGCGCCATTGCCCATCGGAGACGGCGGCGACGAAGACCTGGTTGTCGTCGGCGTCGCGGAAGATGTCGTAGACGGCCCAGGTGGCCTGCCTGGTCGGCATCGGGCGGGGTGGTTCGCCGCTGATCTGGGACTGTGCCATATGCGTGCCGACGAGGAACGCGTTGTTCTCGAACAGTGCGGAGTTGATGAGTTTTCCGCGGCCGGTGGTCTCGCGCACCCGCAGTGCGGACTGGATGCCGATGACTCCGAACATTCCGCCCATGATGTCGTTGACGCTGGCGCCTGCGCGCAGCGGCTGCCCGGGAGGACCGGTCATATAGGCCAGTCCGCCGAGCATCTGCACGACCTCGTCGAGAGCGGCCCGGTTCCCGTAGGGACCGGAGAGGAACCCTTTGAGGGAGCAGTAGATGAGCCCAGGATTGCGCGCGGAGAGCTCCTCGTATCCGAATCCGATCGATTCCATCTTCCCGACGCGGAAGTTCTCCAGCAGGACATCGGCGGAGTCGATGAGGTCGAGGACGCGGTCACGGTCGGCCGCCTCGGCGATATCGAGCTGGACGCTGTGCTTGTTGCGGTTGAACGCGGGGAACAGCCCGGATCCGGACCCGGGCAGGTAGCGGGTCTTGTCGCCGGCTCCGCGGGGTTCGACCTTGATGACTTCGGCGCCGAGGTCGGCGAGGATCATCCCGCAGCTGGGACCCATGACCATGTGAGAGAACTCGATGACCCGGATGCCTTCGAGCGGCAGCGGTTCGGAGGTCGTTGCGGGGGCGTGTTCAGTGGTCATGTGGGAGGTCATTTCAGACCCTCGCCGAGGCGGTTGCGAACCGGTCGTCGAAGACCGCAGGGGTCGCGGGGATGTCCGACAAACTCGACGTCAGGTCGTGCCCGACGGCGGCGATGAGGGGCTCGCGCACCTCGGTGACCGCGTCGACGTCGACGCCGGTGGCCACGCCTTCGCGGTGGAGGAGGTGGACGAGGTCGTCGGTGCCGATGTTGCCGGCAGCGCCCGGTGCGAACGGGCAACCGCCGAGTCCGCCCATGGCCGCGTCGAAGTTCGCGATCCCCAGATCGAGGGCGGCGATGACGTTGGCCATCCCGAAGTTGTAGGTGTCATGGAGGTGGAGGTTGACCGGCTTGTCCGGGAAAGCGTCGAGAACCGCCGAGGTGTTGCGGCGGACCAGCGACGGGTTGGCGTTGCCGATGGTGTCGGCCACCCCGACGCCGTGGGCTCCGGCGTCAACGAACGGACGGAGGACCTCGACGAGGTGGTCAGCCTCGGTGATCCCGTCGAAGGGGCAGATGAAGCTCACGGCGGTCGTGATGTCGAAGCGCAGTCCCTGGTCACGGGCGAAGACGGCGGCATCCATGAGGCGGTCGGACGCCTCGGCGATGGAGGCGTCGGAATTCGCTTTCGAGTGTCCTTCGGAGGCCGAGAGCACGAGTTTGATGTTCTTCGCCCCTGAGTCGACGGCACGCTGGGCGCCCTTGAGGTTGAAGACGAGGGTATAGAACTCGACCCCGTCGGCCTCGTGCGGTGCCAGACGGCGCAGCAGTTCGTCGGTGTCGGCCATCTGCGGGACCTTCTTCGGATTGACGAAGGAGCCGACCTCGATGTGCTTGAGTCCCGAACCGATGAGCTTCTCGGCCAAGGCGACCTTGACATCGGTGGGCACGATGGCTTTTTCGATCTGCAGCCCGTCGCGCAGAGTGGTGTCGAGGATGTCGACGGAAGTGGGCCGGACCATGGGACTCCTTCACGCAGGCTCCCGGTGAACGGGAAACGATTCGTCGTCGCGCGTCAATGCGCGACTCCACTCTCGTTATATAACGCACTCAGTCCAGGCAACAGGCTTTGTTCGGCATATGAGAGGTCAGGGAGAATTGCCCGTGTTCGGTCCCGTTTATCGGGAAGCCTGCTTCTTCGGCCGGTAGGTCTGGACGGCGTGGCCTGCTTCGAGTTCGCTGCGGCCGACGAGCTCCAGGTCGACGACGTCTCTCAGTCCCGCGAAGAGGTAGGGTCCGTGGCCGGCGATGCAGGGGTGGACGACGAATTCGAACTCGTCGATGAGGCCGAGTTCGGCCAGAGCCAGCGGCAGCGTCACTCCCCCTGTAGCGAGTCCCGTCACCGACTGTTCCTTGAGCTCGCGGACAGCGGTGCCGAGATCGCCGCGGATGAGTTCGGAGTTCCAGTCGACGCTGTCCAAGGTGCTCGAGACAACGTATTTGCGGGCCGGGTCGATGGCCGCGACGAACGGATCAAGGTCTTCCGCAGGGGTCGTGTCACCTTCGGGCCGGCGCCACGCGTCTTCCATCATCTGGTAGGTGATGCGACCGAAGATCAGCCCGTCGGCACGCTTGAGATTGTTCGCATGGTGAAGGTGGAAATCGTCGCTGATGACTCCGACGCGATGGTCGCAGCAGCCGTCGACGGTGACGTTGATCGAGTACCTCAGCTCGCCCATGGCATAAGAATAGACCTGGGCGGCCGCCGTCGGAAGGGGTCTCGGCGTTCAGTCCTCAGCGCCGTCCTGGTCTGGCTCCGGGGCTGCATTCTGCTCCGGTGCCAGTCCCAGCCATGACAGCACTTCGTCGGTGTGCTCGCCCAGATCAGGACCGAGGTGGTCGATCGCGATCGATTCGCCGCCGATGACCGGGGTGATGCCGGGGAAGGCGACGTCTTCGAGGACTTCTTCGCCGGTGGAGACGTCGAGGTTCTGGATCATCCCGCGAGCGGCGAGCTGCTCATCGGCGACGAGGTCCTCGGCCGTGTAGATGGGACCGGCCGGAACTCCGACGTCCTCCAGGGTCTCGACGACGTCCTCGACCGAACGCTGCGCGCACCACGCTCCGATTGCTTCGTCGAGTTCGTCCCGCCGCTGCCAACGACCGGCGTTCGACTGCAGTTCGGCATCCTCGGCGAGGTCGGGACGGTCGATCGCCGTCATCAGCCGCGGGAAGATTCCGTCACCGTTGCCGGCGATGACCACGGATTTCCCGCCGTCACAGAGGTAGCCGTTCGAGGGCGCGATGCCTTCCATCCGTCCGCCGGTGCGGGTGCGGATCTCGCCGAATGCGGAGTAGTCGGGGACGAGGGATTCCATCACGGAGAACATCGCCTCGTTGAGCGCGACGTCGACGGTCCGCTCCGACAGCGGGCCCTTGCCTTCGAAGCCGTGCGCGGATCCGACGACCGCCTCAGCGGCCCCGGCGATCTTCTGTCTCTGTCGGTCGAAGAGCATCATCACGGCACCGAACGCCGCCTGCATTCCGGCGATCGAGTCGCCGATCGAGATGCCCACGCGCACCGGCGGACGGTCGGGGTCGCCGACGAGTTCGCGGAAGCCGGAATATCCTTCGGCGACGGCGGCGAATCCAGGCCGGGACGACATCGGTCCGGTCTGGCCGAACGCTGAGATGCGCACGAACACAAGGTCGGGGTTCGCCTCTTCGAGCACATCGGGGCCGAGTCCCCACTTCTCGAGGGTGCCGGGGCGGAAGTTCTCGAGCAGGATGTCGCTGCGGCGGACGAGTTCGAGCACGGCCTCACGGCCCTCGTCGCTGCGCAGGTCGAGCACGACCGACTTCTTATTGCGGTTGATCGTGCGGTAGAGCATCGAGGTGTCGCCGGCTTTGAGCCGCCAGTTGCGCAGTTCGTCGCCGGTGCCGGGGCGTTCGACCTTGATCACCTCGGCGCCGAAGTCCGCGAGCATCCGCCCGGCGGTGGGTGCGGCGATGTAATTGCCGAGTTCGAGGACTCGCACACCGGAAAGGGGAAGTCGGTGCGTGCTCATGACGATGCTCCTAGTTGTGCGTGGTTCGGTTCTCCCATGGTGCCAGGTGCGGTGCCCGGATTCCCGGATATCCGCATCTTCAGATGATCCCGGGCCCCACCTCGCCGAGGCGGTCCGTACACGAACTGGTGAGCTTACCCCGGAGTGGCTCCCCGGTGAACTGCTTGATCCGCTGAGAATGATGTGAAGATCGTTCACCATTGAATAGATGCTGTGACTTTGGGGAATTTCAAGCAACTTCGCTTGAACCGCTGTTGTCGGGCGGACGTTCGTATCCGAGACTGTCAATCGAGTCGCAGACAGCGATGATTCGTCACCGAACAAGGAGTTGAACATGGAATCGAACGATTTCGCAGGCAACAACGACAACGGTCAGAACGACTTCGGCAACCAGCAGGGCGGCCTCGAGGGCCAGCAGGGCCAGGGCGGCTTCGGCGGCGACCAGGGTGGTCAGCAGGAGCAGGGCGGCTTCGGTGGCGGCCAGGAGCAGTCCGGCGGATTCGGCGGAGGCGACGACCGCGAACAGGGCGGACAGCCCGGCGGCCAGGAACAGGGCGGCTTCGGCGGCCAGGACCAGGGCGGTCAGGAGCAGGGTGGATTCGGTGGCGAGCAGGGCGGATTCGACGAGAACCGCTGATCTCAGCACCCACCTGATCCGGCGTCACCTCTGAGACGCGGGTCCCCAAGCACAAGCGGCGCACCATTCATAGGTGCGCCGCTTCGTGCATTCACTCGGTGACGGTCACGACCTGACGGTGCCGGCCGAGCCCTTCGAGCTCGAGTTCGACTGTGTCCCCGTCTGCCAGGTACGGGTACTGTCCGGACAGCGCGACGCCCTGTGGGGTGCCGGTGAGGATGACGTCTCCCGGCTCGAAGGCCATCGCCTGACTGAGCTGGACGATGATCTCGGCGACGGAGAAGATGAGGTCACTCGTCGACGAATCCTGTCGCGCTTCTCCGTTGACCCAACTGCGCAGCCGAAGGTCACCGGGGTCCACCTCGGCGGCGGGGCGAATCCACGGGCCGAGCGGGGTGAACCCGGGCAGGTTCTTCCCCTTCGACCACTGTCCCCCGGACTCTTCGATCTGCAGCCGCCGTTCGGACAGATCGTTGCCGAGCACGTACCCGGCAACGTTGTTGAGCCCCTCCTCCGCCGAGGCGGCTCTGAAGGTCCGCGTACCGATGACCACTCCGAGCTCGACCTCCCAATCGGCCTTCGTCGCATACGGCGGCAGTTCGATCGGGTCATTGGGGCCTGCGATGGTCGAAGGCATCTTGAAGAAGATGACAGGGCGCTCGGGAGGTTCTGCTCCGGTTTCGCGGGCGTGCGCGGCATAGTTCATGCCCACGCACACGATGGCAGAAGGCCTGGTCAGCGGTGCGCCGATGCGCATCTCGTCGGCACCGTCGAGCGTGCTGAGCTCCCCAGCGGCGAGCGCATCTCGTACGCGTCCGATGCCGTCGGCGGCAAAGAAGTTCGGATCGATGTCATCGAACAGTGAACGGAGGTCGAAGCAGACTCCATCGTGGCGGACTGCCGGAATCTCGTGTCCGATCGGTCCCAGTCGCAGCAGTTCCATGCGGTTCCTCTCTACTAGCTCCAGGCCACGTCGTTGTGACCTGCCGCCACGCTAGCGAAACCGCCGAGGCTTATTTGGAACCGCTCAAGTATTGGACAAACGCAACATCGCAGATACGCGGCGCATCAGGACCATCCCTCACTCGCAGTGCCGCACCGCCCCGTTCCTGCAGAGGGTTATGCCACCACGGGTGAGGGGTGCTTCGCAGCCTGTAGGACGAGCCACTTGCAGGGGGTTGTGGCCCTAACAGTGAGTGATGCCCGAAAGCCCCTCGGCGCATGTTCAGCAGGCGGGGCTCACACAGCACTCACACTGTCTGCTGGCGGATGTAATCGGCCTTCGCGCGGCGGGGCACGACAACGATCGGCACCGGAGAGTTCTGCAGGATCCGCATCGCGTAGCTGCCCAGAGACACTCGCTTGAGCGCACCCAGGCCAGAGGACCCGAGCATCATCACTTCCGGATGCTTCCACTCGACAGCAGCGAGCGCCGCGCCCCAATCTGCACCAGTGCCCACAACCACGTCGGTCTCACCAGGCTTGATGTGCAGCTGCTCGATCGAGCCCAGGATCTTGTCGGTGTCGCGCTGGACGGTCTTCGTCCATTCGTCGATGACGCGCGACTCCATGTCAAAGGGCACGTTCGCCGAGGCGACCACACGCGAACGCGGGGCGAACGAGGCGATGCGGAACGGCACGTCCGACTCCGCTGAAACCATCGCAGCACCAAGAATGAGATCCGCCGAGGTGGACGACCCCGAATACGCGGCCGTGATCCGCTCCAGCCGCGCCCCTGCAGGCGCTTCGAATCCGGCCGGGGCCAGGGCCACCGGAAGCCTGGCGCTGTGCAGCAGACCGTTCGACACCGACCCGAGCGCGATTTTGCCCGACTTCCCCTCCGACGACGGTCCGACGACAAGGCGATAGGCATCGGTCTTCTCGCACATCTCGAGCAGTCCGCGCCGTGAGACCGCGCGGAGTGGAGGACGCATTCGGACTCGATATCGCTGGGAATGAGCGCACGCGCTTCGTCGAGGGCCGCCTCTGCGACGGTGCGGAATCTCTTTTCGTACTGACTCTCGAAGTGCACGGGCGCCATCGGGAACGCGGCGGAGTCGACGGCAGTTGCGACGATCCGGCGCCGATAGGTGCGGGCGAGGACGATACCCAGCTCGACGGCGGCGCGGTTGTCCTGACCTGGGGCGAGACCGACGACGATGCTCATTTGGCTCCTCCTGTGGAGTCCGTTCCGGCGGATTCGGGATTGGTGGGTCCCGCCTCGGCGAGCTGCCGACCGAGGACGGAGGACTTGCGTCCGAAGATGAAGTACAGGCCCAGGATAAAGGCGGTCCAGATGATGAAGACGATGATCGTGATGAGCTGCAGGCTCGAGATGATCCAGAAGCAGCCGATGATCGAGAGCACCGGCAGGACGGGATAGAACGGGACCTTGAAACCGCGCTCGAGATTGGGTTCGCGCACGCGCAGGATGATCACGGCCAGGGAGACGACGACGAAGGCGACGAGGGTACCGATCGAGGTCATCTCGGCGAGGAAGTTCAGTGGGATGAAACCGGCGAGGACCGCGATGACGGCGGAGACGACGATCGTGCCCTTGACCGGGGTGAGCGTGCGGGGATTGACTTCACGGAAGAGCTTGGGCATCATTCCGTCGCCGGCCATTGTGAAGAGGATGCGCGATTGGCCGTAGATGGAGACCAGGGTGACGGAGAAGATCGAAATCACTGCTCCGGCGGCCACGACCGTGCCGGGCCACTGTGAGCCGACGATGTTCTCGAGAATGGCCGACAGTCCGGCGGTCTGTCCGTCGAACTCCTCCCACGGCTGGGCGGACAGGGCGGCGACGGCGACGAGGACGTAGACGGAGGTGACGATGATGAGGGCGGCGATGAGGGCGCGGGGCATCGTCTTCTTCGGGTTCTTCGTCTCATCACCGGCCGTGGCGACGGCGTCCATGCCGACGTAGCTGAAGAAGATCAGACCGGAACCGGCGACGACTCCGGAGATGCCGAAGGGGGCGAAGTCAGAGAAGTTGTCGGTGTTCCAACCGGTGACGCCGACGCAGACGAAGAAGATGAGGACGCCGACCTTGAGGCAGACCATGATCGCGTTGACGACGATGGATTCGCCGGTGCCGCGCACCAGCAGGAAGCAGCACATCGCGAGCAGCAGGATCGCCGGGAGGTTGACGATTCCGCCTTCTTCCGGCGCATAGGCCAGGGCATGCGGGATCTCGAATCCGAAGAGATTGAACAGCAGCTGGTTGACGTATTGCGACCAGCCGACGGCGACGGCGGCTCCCGCGACTCCGTATTCGAGGAGGAGACAGGCGGCCACGCCCATCGCCGGCAACTCACCGAGGGTCGCGTAGGCATAGGAGTAGGAGGAACCGGAGACGGGCACGGAGCCGGCGAGCTCGGCATAGCAGATGACCGCGAGGCCGGCGACGGCACCGGCGATGACGAATGACCAGATCACGGCGGGACCCGCCACCGGAACGGACTCGGAGAGGATGAAGAAGATGCCGGTGCCGATGGTCGAGCCGACGCCGACCATCGTCAGCGAGAACAGCCCGATCGTGCGTTTGAGATCGGTCTCGACGTCTTCCTTCTGCCGCGGCACCGGTTTGATCCGGAACAGCTGCTGTCGCAGTGTGGGCATAGTCAACTCCTGACATCATTGTCGGCTCGGTATACCTCGTCGCTTCGACTGTACTTCAGGATCACGACTCCGGCGGCGCCGAACTAGTGAAATCGTGAACCCGGGTCCGTGCAAGCACGACGGCCCGGCGGAATGCGCGGATTCTGCGGGGCACCCCCCAGCAATTACTACCTGACGGCGGCCCAGATACCTGGCGCCAGGTTGCTGAGCGCGTCCGGTAGTCCTGAGGCGAAATTTCCTCGCCGAGGTGGCGCTCCGCTGTCCGTGAATCCTAACCGCGGGTGCGGTGGTAGTGACGCAGTGCCTTGTCCCGTCCTCCGCAGGTCTGCATCGAACACCAACGGCGGCTGCGGTTGCGTGAGGTGTCGAAGAAGAGCCACCGGCAACCCGGACAGGACTTGAGTCGGTCGAGGCGGGATCCGGTGAGTTCGTCGCTCGCCGACTGGGCGAAGTAGGCGGTCAGTGCCGCCGCGCTCCAGCGCTGGGGCCAGTCTCTGGCGATCGCCCCTGAGTCGATCTGCCCTGCGGATTGCTGTGTGGGAGGACGGAGGCCGAACATCCGCAGTCCCCGGGCGTGCGCCTCGGTGATGGCGTCGAGGTCGCGCTGAGGCAAGGCGGCGCTTGAGGCGAGCGCATCGAAGACGTCGAAGACGTGCTCGCGGAATCGCCTCAGCTCCGCGAGGTCTCGCGCGGTGGGTTCCGCCTCGAAGACGAGTCCGAGCGAGGCCGCCCAGTCCGCAGCCGTTTCCGCCTCGGCCAACCAGTCGCGATCGCCAGCGGTGCGATCGGGAATCGAGTTGGTCAGCTCCAGGCACGGCGCGTTGCCGACGTGTTCGATATCCATACCGACACTTTACCATCTATCAGCTATTGACAGGTGAGAACCGAAGCATCAGACTTGACCATCTAAACTTCTTTTGCTGGTTGACTTAGGATGGCGATTGCCATGATCACCCCCTTCGGACGCCTTTGGGCGAGCGCCTGTTCGTCGAACCTCGGCGACGGGATCACCCTCACCGCACTGCCGCTCATCGCTCTTGCCGCGGGAGCCTCTCCCGGCGAGGTCGCCCTGGTGACGACGGCAGCGACGATCGCCTGGCCGCTGTGCGGTCTGCACGCAGGCTGGATTGTCGACCGACTGTCGCCGCAGATGCTGTTGACTCTGGCCAACGGCGCCCGCTGCCTCGCACTGCTCGGCCTGACTGCGGCAATTGTGCTCGATGCATTCGTGACACCGACTGTCATGATCACCGCCCTCATCTACGGTGTCGCCGAGACTCTCGTTGACACCTCACTCATCGCCGGAATCCCCCGCACCGTGACCGCCAAGCAGCTGACCGGGGCGAACGCCAAGATGGAGGCGACGATCAGCGTCGCCAATGAGCTGGCCGGCCCGCCACTGGCAGGCTTCCTCCTCGGTGCGGCCGGGCTGGCTGCAGCGGCAGTTGGTGGTGGACTCTACGCACTGGCCGCAGCGGCTGGACTCAGCCTGTTGCTGGCGATGCGGCGGCAGGCCACCCCTGCCATCGCGCGCGGCTCGGGCGCCGATGCCGGGAGCACCGAAGAGCAACCTTCTCTCCGGGTTAGAGACGGACTGCGCTACCTCTGGGCCGATCTCCTGCAGCGCGAGCTGACTATTCTCACGGCGGCGATGAGCCTCATCTGGGGTGCATGGACCGCGATCTTCGTTCTCTACGCCGTCGCGCCGGGGCCGCTGGGCCTGAGCTCTGCAGCCTATGGGTGGGTTCTTGCAGCGATGGCGATCGGCGGGCTTGCCGCTGCGGGGCTCGTCGAGCGTCTACAGACTCGACTTTCGACGACATTCCTCCTGCTCCTCGATTCGGTCGGCACAATACTGCTCGTCCTCCCGGCCGCACTCGGCGCACCGCTTCCGGTCATCGTCGCAGGCATGGTCCTTGCCGGTGCAGGCTCGACGATCTGGCGGGTCATCGTTGCGGTGATCCGGCAGAGGGCCACTCCCCTGCCGCTGCTCGGCCGCGTCTATTCGGCGTCGCGTGTCATCAGCTGGGGAGCGCTTCCACTCGGTTCCGCGCTGGCGGCCCTGGTCGTCGAAATCCTCGACATCCAGTCGGCCTTCCTCATCGCCTCAGCCGTGGCAGTCGCGATCTGCCTGTGGTTCGGCACCCGCTATCGGGGATTGCGTGCCCGTGTCGATGACCTCGAGGCCGCGGCCCGATCGGAACCCGCGCACTTTATTCAACCAAACGGTTGACTTCATCATTTCGATGGGCTTAGGGTTTTAATCAACCAACCGGTTGATTATAGATTCTGATATCGATGCACAGGAGGCTCCATGGCCGATCAGCTGTCCAAGGTCTTTGCGGCACTGGCAGACCCGACCCGTCGGGACATGGTCGCCCGCCTCAGCGTCGCAGACTCGACAGTGAACGAACTCGCCGAACCCTACGACGTCAGCCTGCAGGCAGTGTCGAAACATCTCAAGGTGCTCGAGGACTCCGGACTGGTCTCCCGCACCCGCGACGCCCAGCGCAGACCAGTCCACCTCGAAGACAATGTGTTCGATCTGATGACGAAGTGGATCGAAAGGTACAGACAACAGGCAGAGGAACGCTACCAACGCCTCGACGCCGTCCTCGAACAGATGAACGCGGACGAGGAAGCGAACAATTCGGACTCGAGCGCCGCCTCGGCGACGGGATCCGAAGGTACGTCAACCCACAGAAGATCACGCAAAGGAGCATGACATGACCACCACAGACACCGCAGCCGATTTTTCGACTCTCCAGCTCGACATTCCAGAGGGCGTACAGAGCATATCGATCACCCGCGACTTCGCCGCCACACCGGACAAGGTGTTTCGGGCGCACATCGACCCCGAGCTGTTCGTCAAGTGGTGCGGGCCGGACTCGATCACGAACACGATCCGCGAATGGAACGCGACAACCGGCGGGAACTGGAGCTACGTTTCAAACGATGATCGCGGCGAATATGCGTTCTTCGGTTCGTTCCACGAGGTGCGGGAGAACGAGCGCATCGTCCAGACCTTCACCTATGAGGGATTCGCGGACGCGGTCAATCTCGAGATCCTCACGCTCACCGACCTCGGTGACGGGCGGACACGGCTGATGTCACCTCGATCTTCGACTCGGTCGAGTCCCGCGACGGCATGGTCGCCTCGGGCATGGAGCACGGCATCGTCGAGGGCTACAACAAACTCGACCGCCTCCTCCTCGAAGCCTAATTACTACCTGACGCGCTCAGAACCTTGCGCCAGGTTGTCTGAGCCGCCGTCAG
>NZ_JBNFOL010000042.1:0-26810 GCF_057364765.1 Brevibacterium sp. LAARM3_SD1
CGTGCGGAGCGCGACGGAAATCGCTGTCGGGCAGCAATGCACCCGCCGCGCACAGGGCTCTGACCTGCGCCACGAGCTGATCTTCCAGAGCCGTGGGATCGACCTCGAGAAGCTGAGCCAGAGCCCCGGCCGTCTGCCTCAGAGTCAGCGTCCCATCGGCGACAGACACGAACCCGGCCAACGCCGTATCGAGGTCGAAGACCTGCCCGAAGCCGATCCCCTGTTCCAAGGTGATCGAGTTGGGTTCCGGTGCTCCCGGAACGAAATGACGATGTTCGACGAGGTCGGGCGAGCGGGTGAACGCGGTCTCGGCGATCTCCTCGGGTCCGGCCGACGCCAGCCACGTCCGGATCGCGATGATCGTGGTGAGGAACTCCGCGAGCCCGTGCGGATTGTTCGCCGGCGCCGAGGTGACTCTCACCCGGGATTTGAATACTCCCTCCCCCGACGGCCGCCGGCGAGGCTCGACGTGTCTTGGCTGCCCGCGGAGTCTGCAGATTCAATCGTTGGCACATCGTTATCGGAACGGCTCATCAACACGTACCCGAACACGATTTCGTCCACACCTCTGGTGGCGAAGTCGTCGATCCAGGCAGATGCCGCCTCGTTCCAGGCAGTGCTGGCACGAGGGATCCCGCCGTCGCGGATCCACGTTTCCGCGTAGGCGATGGGGTCAAGGGCCTCGCGTTCGATGACGAACACCGATGTATCCGCATCGTCGACCCAGGTCTCCGGTCCACCGTCCGTCCCCGAGGCGGCTTCCCAGTTTCCGAGGCAGACGCTGCGTCCGCCCGCGGTGAGGTGCGCAGGGATCCGGGTGAAGAGTTCCCGAACCAGTCGGTCCCCGGTCATGCCGCCGTCTCGGTACTCGAAGGTGGTGTCCGTGCTGCGTGGGGTGATGACGAACGGCGGATTCGACACGAGCAGATCGACGGGATCGCTCAGCGGTTCGAGGAGAGACCCGTGCCGGAATTCGATCGTCGTCACACCGTTGAGTCCGGCCGAGAGTTCAGCCAGGCGCAGGGCTCGGTGGGAGATGTCGGTGGCGATGACCCGGTCGCTGTGGCGTGCCAGCAGCAGGGCTTGGATTCCGCAGCCGGTGCCGATATCGGCGGCCACGCCGACATGGTCGCGCGGGGTGATGGACACCAACGTCCGGCCGGCACCGCCGAGTCCGAGCACGAACTTGCCGTCGAGCACATCCGGGGTGGTCAGGGTGCCGTGATCGGCGACGAGGTAGAGGTTCTCGTCCCCGGGACGGAAGCCGCGCGGGACACCGACGGGAAGATCATAGGGGGTCAGCGCGAACGGGGCGGTCACCTCGTCGTCGTCCACGGTGATCAGCCCCGCCTCGGCGGCGGTGTCGAAGGACTCCCCCAGCAGAGCTCGGACCTCGGTGACCGGGATGGTGCGGTGGAGATGGAACAGCAGCGCGGCACCGGCCAGTGCGCGGTCGGCGGCCGTCGCCGACTCGTCAGAAAGCGTCCGGGTGCAGTGGTGGATGGCGGGTGCGGGATTGTTGCGCAGCAGCGCCTCCGAGGTCGCGGCACCCCAGAACTGGCGCAGCCGCGGTTCGGTGTATCCGGAACGGTAGAGGGTCTCGCCCAGGTGGGCCAACGGCAGATCAGTCACAGAAGAATCCTAGCGACTGCGCCATAATTGACTCATGGCCTCCTCTGCTCTTCTCGATATCGTCACCGGTTTCGGTGCCCGGGATGAGCGGATCGTCCATGTCCGCGATATCCCGCAGCGGTTCGAACGGGACGCGGAATGGCCGGACTGGATCGACGAGGAGCTCAGGCACGCCTGCCATGCCATCGGCGTCGACGCTCTGTGGCAGCACCAGCTCGAAGCGGCACAGACAGCCAGGGACGGTTCCGACGTCGTCATCGCGACCCCCACCGCGTCGGGCAAGTCATTGGGATTCTGGCTGCCGGTGCTCGAAGCGATCCAATCGACTCGCGGGAAGCTGCGCACCGCCTCGGCGATCTACATCGCGCCGACGAAGGCGCTGGCCGCCGATCAGCTGGACAAACTCGAACGGTTCGTCATCCAGGGCATGCGGCCGGCCAGCTATGACGGGGACACCTCGCAGGTCTCGAAGGACTGGGCGAGACGGCATGCGAACGTCATCTTCACCAACCCGGACATGCTCCACCGCAGCGTTCTGCCCCAGCACGAGCGCTTCGCTCGGATGTTCAAGAACCTCCGCTTCATCGTCATCGATGAGGCCCACCGGTACCGCGGAGTGTTCGGGTCCCATGTCGCGCTCATCCTGCGCCGCCTGCTGCGCATCGCCGCCCACTATGGCGCGTCCCCGGTCGTCATCGGAGCCTCGGCGACGATGGCGGACCCGGACGTGGCTTTTGCGAAGCTGACCGGTCGGCCCGCACATGCGGTGACCGAGGATTCGTCGCCGCGGGCGGCCGGCAGCTTTGCGCTGTGGGAACCCCCGGTGTCTCCGGGCGGGGACCGGCGCAGCGGTCTGGTCGAGGCAGCCGATGTCATCACCGATTCGATGTGCGCGGGCTTTCGGTCGATCACGTTCATCGCCTCCCGCCGCGGCACCGAAGCCCTCGCGCAGACCGTCCGCGACCAGGTGGGACAGGTGGACGAGACCCTGACCGGCAAGGTCGCAGCGTACCGGGGCGGGTATCTGGCCGAAGAGCGCAGGATGCTCGAGACCGCTCTGCGGTCGGGCCAGCTGCTGGCCGTGGCGTCGACGAATGCCCTGGAGTTGGGCATCGACATCTCCGGGCTCGACCTCGTCATCATCTCCGGCTGGCCGGGAACTCTGGCGTCCCTGTGGCAGCAGGCGGGGCGCGCCGGCAGGGCCGGGCAGCGGTGGATGGCCGTGTTCATCGCCCGCGATGATCCGCTCGATACGTACGTCGTCCATCATCCCGAAGTCATCTTCGACTCCCCCGTCGACGCCGGGGTCATCCATCCGGGCAATCCGCATGTGCTCTCGGGCCACCTCTGTGCGGCTGCCGCCGAAGTGCCGCTGAAGTCAGCCGACCTCGTGCACTTCCCGGACAATTCGTCCGAGGTCATCGACGACCTCGTGGAGGCGAAGTTGCTGCGGGCACGACCAACCGGATGGTTCTGGGCCAAAGACCAACCGGCCACCGACCTGTCCGATATCCGCGGTTCCGGCGGTGGACAGTTCAGCCTGGTCGAGGCGAGCACCGGCACTCTGCTGGGCACTGTCGACGAATCGGGTGCCCACACGGGCGCCCATCCGGGAGCGGTGTATACGCATCAGGGCATCGATTTCACCGTCCTCGATCTCGACCTCGAGGACCGCATCGTCGCCGTCGAACGTGCCGAGGTCGACTACACGACTCAGCCGCGCTCGCAGACTGAGATCTCGATCGTCGACACCGATGCACAGCGCTTTCTGACCTCCGGGGTGGCGGTGTGCAGCGGCACCGTCGACGTCAAGGATCAGGTCGTGGCCTACCGGATGCGAGCCAAGCGCGGTGGAGCGATCATCGCCGAACACGAACTGGACCTGCCGGAGCGCACTCTGCGGACGAAGGCCGTGTGGTGGACGATCCCGCAGAGCGTCCTCGACGAGGCAGAAGTCGTCTCCGGCGACCTGCCCGGCGCCGTCCATGCCGCCGAGCACGCATCGATCGGTCTGCTGCCGCTCTTCGCCGGCTGTGACCGCTGGGACATCGGCGGAGTGTCGACGGCACTGCATGCCGACACCGGACTGGCGACGGTGTTCGTCTACGACGGCCTGGCCGGTGGTGCGGGATTCGCCGAACGCGGCAGCGAGGTCATCGAGGAGTGGCTGGGTGCGACCCGGGATGCCATTGCAGCATGTGAGTGCATCGAGGGGTGCCCGTCGTGTGTGCAGTCGCCGAAGTGCGGCAACGGGAACGAACCGCTGGAGAAGGACGCTGCGCTGCGGCTGCTGCGCACCGTGCTCCGGTAGCGGTCCCCCTCATTTCCCAGCGACAGCCTCCTCTCTGACCTTCGGCAGAGGCCCGGGGATGTCGACTTCGATGACGACATAGGCGGACTGTTCGCTGAGCGAAGCACGGCAGCCCTCGAGGTGACCGCCATTGCGCTTCGCGACTTCCTTCGCCATCTCACACGGTTCTCCGGTGGCCAGTCCCCGCACGGCGTCCGCGGCGGCGAGCGCAGCCAGGTCCGCAGCGCTCTGCGCCCGACTGTGGGCGACGAAGGCCTGGCCGAGGCTGCCGATGGCGGCGACGAGGACGAACACGATCGAGCAGAGCCCCACGACGATGTTCGTCATGACGGCCCGCTCCTGTCGCCTTCGAATCGCGCGGTGGCATTCGCATCGACGGTGTCGAGGAAGAAGATCGCGGCCGGCAGTTCGATCGTGACCGTGACGACCGAATATCCGCCGTCGGCTCGGACGCGAACCGTCGAGGAGTCACCGGCGTGCTTCTTCGCTTCGGACACGACTGCGGCCTGGGGTTCGCCACGGGCGATCTCACGGGCCGCGGACCGTGCCGCGTCGAAGGCTCGCAGCTGGGAGAAGCCGACCGCGGCTGCTCCCGTGAGCAGAACGATGAGAAGCACGACGGCCGGCATGACGACGGCGAATTCCGCCGTCGCCGTTCCCAAATCGCGGTCCTTTCCTCGCTGCCGCTGACGGGAGCGTCCGCGTGCCATGAGACGGCTCAGCTTCCCAACCCGAGCGCCGAGGAGATGACCCCGGTGATGAGTTCCTTGATCGGTTCGGATTTGAGAACCACGACGAGCAGAGCGGCGAATCCGCACGCGGCCAGAGTGGTGATCGCATATTCGGCGGTGGTCGCTCCGGTGTCGGGCTCCCAGAACTCTTCGATCACCTGGTGATCCTCGACGGGTTCGATCTGCCCCGTCGGCGGATCATCGATCTCCGGGGGCGGTGATGTGGTGGCCATGCTCTCCTCCTTGGCTGAAATCCCGTTCGCACTCTGCGAGCGGACCTTCATCCTGGGAGTGAGCGCACCGACGTGTCCAGACTCGGTTTCGCGCCTGTGGAAACGGGTTCTGGGTCCACAGGATCACGGTGGTCGAGTGGAGAGTCCGTCCACAGGAAACTGCGAAGGAGTCAGTGCTGCCGGCTCATCAGGTGTTGCCGGCCCAGTCGTCTTTGAGGATGGCCATGATCACTTCGTCGTGACGACGGCCGTTGAAGAACACGGCTTCGCGTCGACGGCCTTCTTCGACGAATCCCGCCTTTGTATAGGAGGCGATCCCGCGGGTGTTGAACGCCCAGGTCTGCAGCTCGATGCGGTTGAGTCCCAGCTGGAGGAACCCGTATTTCACGGCCAGTCGCACGGCGTCCGAACCGTATCCGCGGCCGTGGAATTCGGGGCCGAGCACGATCGCCAGAGTGGCGGACTGATTGATGGGGTTGCGTCCGTAGAGCGTGACGTGACCGACGAACTCTTCGGTTTCGGTCAGTTCGATGCTGAAGCCGACTGCCTCGCTCGACGTGTTCGCGCTCCACTGCGAGAACTGTTCGGACACTCCCCCTTCCGGCCGCGGCAGAACCGTGTGATTCTGCAGGACCACGATCGAGGGATCGAACCACCACTGTTCGAGGTAGGGCAGATCATCCTCCCTCAAGGGGCGCAGACGCACGGATCGACCGATGAAGAGGTTCTCGGCGTAGTTCTCGGCTTGTTCGACATTGGACAGCTGATTGAAGGGTGTGACCGGTGCCATGTCCCGAGCCTATCGGTCGAGCCTGAAAACCAGGTCACCGCGGCTTCCGGGCCGGGTGAAAACCGCTGCGTGCCGCGGTCGCGCACACCTCAGAAGAACACGGTCGTGAGGTCGGAGAGCAGCGAGATCACGACCGGCACGACCGAGAGCAGCAGGAACGCCGGCAGAATGCACACACCCAAGGGCAGCACCAGCTGCACACCCAATGAGGCGGCGGCCTCCTGCCGACGACGGCGGGAGGAGGCTCGCAGCTCCTCGGCCACGGACTCGATGAGAGGTGCCGGGCCGACACCCGTGTGTTCGGAGAACTCGAAGACCTCGAGCACCGGCAGCAGCCGGTCGTCGTCGGCGAGTCTGCGTCCCCCGATCGTCATCGCACGCGCGATCCTCTGCAGACCCGATCGGTCGTCGGTCGCCTCGGCGGTCAGGGTCAGCGCCACGGGAATCGGCAGGCCCGAGGTCAGGCAGATCGCCACGAGGTCAAGGTCGAACGCCAACTGATCATCGGCCACCGCCCGCTCTGTGCCCGATCCGGCCGTTCCCGCCTCCGGTGCGGCCGCCTCGGTGTCGGTGGGATCGGTCCTGCTCTCGCCGAGGAGGCTCTGCAGTCTCCCGCGGGTCGTTCCCGACCACAGCAGCACGCAGAGCCCGACACAGACACCGATGAGCAGGGGAATCATGGTCACCTCTGCGCCCGCAGCATCATCGTCCGCATCCACCATCGGCCGGCCCCGTACAGAAGCAGGCCGGCCCCGATGCTCAGCTGTCCCGGCAGCCCGCTGATGAGCTCCAGAGGGCGGACGCCGATGAGCAGGCCGAGACCGACGCCGATGAGCGGCAGCCAGCTGAGCACCCGCACCGTCGACCTCGGTCCGGCCATGGCGATGCGGCGTTCGCGTTCGGCATCGAGTGCGTCTCTCTGAGCTGCCGCATAGCGGAGGATCATCTCCGCGGCGGGGGCTCCGGAGCGTTCGGACACCGTCCACACGGCGGCCATTCCGGACAGCACACGAGCGGCGGTTTCAGACAAGGCGCTGCTGCGAGTGGCGATGGCGCGTCCGGGTTCCTCGCCCAAGGAAATCGCTCGTGAGATCGGGGTCAGAGCGTCGTTACGGCGACTCAGCGTGCTCATCACCGCCTGCGGGGTCATCCCCACCTTGAGCAGGTGGGCGCAGTTCTCGACGGCGGCGATCGCCCACAGCCGTTCGGCCTGATCATCGGCGGTGTGGCCGCCTCGGCGAAAGAAGGCACGCACTCCTTTCCGCGCCGGTTCGCCGCCTTCGCCGCGGTGGAGGAGCTCCCGCAGTCTCGACCGATCCGGGGGTGCGGCGAGGATGATCCCGGCCGCGATGAGGACGGCGGTGAGAACGATCATCGGGCGGACTTCTGTTCGAGCACGGCTTCGAACCGAGCCAGGGCACGTCGATTGACGGTGCCCGTCGTCGATGGTGACGGGCGGCCCCACACCGGTTCCATGACGACTCCCTCGGCTCCGGTCCTCGTCGGGATCGCCAGTTCCGTGATTCCCCGTTCGGAACCGGTGCGACGCAGATGGATGACGAGGTCGATTGCAGTGGAGAACTGCGAATACACGGCGTCCGGGCTCATCTGCGCCAGCGCACCGAGCGCGGCCACCCGGCTCGGCACAGCCTCGGCGGTGTTCGCGTGGATCGTCGCGCACCCACCCTCATGACCGGTGTTGAGCGCGGTGAGCATGTCCCGGACCTCGGCGCCGCGGCACTCCCCGACGACGAGGCGGTCGGGCCGCATCCGCAGGGCGTTGCGAACGAGGTCGGTCAGAGTCACCTCGCCGCCGCCTTCGACATTGGCCTGGCGGGCGGCGAGTTGGACGGTGTGGGGGTGGGTGACGATGAGTTCGCGGGAGTCCTCGACGATGACGATGCGCTGGATCGTCTCCACCAGGGACAGCAGAGCGCCGAGGAGGACGGTTTTTCCCGTGCCCGTCCCGCCGGAGATGAGGATGTTCGCCCGGGAGGTGACCGCCTCGGCGATGAGGGGGCTGATCTCGTCGGGGACGAACCCTTCGGCGCAGAGCTGGGAGTAGGGGAATCCGGCCCGTTTGGGCACGCGGAAGCTGATCGTCGTCGTCTCCCCGGAGATCGGTGGGACGATCGCGTTCATCCGCACCCCGTCGGGCAGGCGCACATCGACATAGGGACTCGAATCGTCGAGGCGGCGTCCGCCGAGGGCGGCCAACCGCACCGCCAGGGACCGCACGTCCTCCTCGGACCCGAGCGTGAGGTCGAGCAGCCGGGGTCCATCACCGGTGTCGGCGAAGATCTCTCGCGGTCCGTTGACGAACACGTCCGTGGTGCCGGGCACCTCGAGCACGGATTGCAGGGGCCCGGCTCCGGACAGCTGCGCGGACAGCCGGGTGACGAGTTCGAGCAGGGCGGAGGAACCGAGCACGCGTCCGGTGCGTTGGACCGCCTCGGCGACGGCGGCCGTGGTCACCGGCCCCGGATTGTCGAGCAGCGTTTTGCGGACATCGGCGACGAGCGAAGCGTCGAGCCATTCGCTCATTCCACCCACTCCCCCAGCAATCGGTCGACGAGGCGGCCGAGGTGCGCGCCGCCTGGGATTCCCTCACCGCGGTCGACGGCGGCGGACAGGCCCCGATCATCGCGGATGCTCCCGGCCAGGTTCAGCCCGATGGAATCGGCGAGGAGGTCGGCGTCGAGACCGCCGGCCCCGGTTTCACGGACGACGAGGCGCACATCCGGGTGGGCGTGGGAGAGCCGCTTGGCCACTTGGGAGGAGGCGACGGCGGATCGGACCCTGGCCGGGGAGACGAGGAGGACGTGATGGCAGCGCCGGGTCCACTGAGGCGGGGCGTGGCGGGGCAGATCGACGATGACGAGGTCGAAGGCCTGGCCGGCCGCGGCGAGGAAGTCGTCGAAGACGTCCGGATCGAGGTCGACGGTGTCGTCTCGTCCCCAGGACAGAAGGGCGAGTCCGTCGTGGCGGGGCAGCGCTTCGGCCAAGGTGGAGGGGCGCAGCTGTCCGCGGGAGGCACTGAGGTCGGTCCACCGGGGACCGGGCGCCTGTTCGGCACCGAGGACGAGGTCGAGTCCCCCGCCGAGCGGGTCGGCATCGACGAGGACGGTGCTGTGATCGGCTCCGGCCCGCCGGGCGAGTGCGCAGGCGAGCACGGAGGCTCCGGCTCCCCCGCATCCGGCGACGACGCCGACCGTGGTCCCAGGTGCCGTCGGCGGTTCGACAGCGGCGATCATCCGCCCGCTCAGCCATTCCGCGGCGGCAGGCAGCACGGCGAGCTGGTCGACGCCGAGGTGCGCGGCCCTCGCCCAGGTCGAGGAGGGTTCGTCATCGTCGAGGACGACGAGGATCGTGTCTGCCCGGTCGGTGGCGGGTGCTTCGCGGACGTCTTCGCCGAGGAGGATGAGCGACGCGGACTGCCAGCCTCCGGAGTCGGGAGGCAGGACGGTCAGCGAGATGCCGATGCTTTCGGCCACTCGGGCGCATTCTTCGGTGATCGCACCGAGGTCGGTGATGAGGGCTACCTGCATGCACCGAGCCTGGACCCGCTCGGCTGTCACCGGCCAGACCCGAGTGCCGCCCTGTGGATGAGACGACGAAGGGGCGCCTCCTGTGAGGTTGAGTCACAGGAGACGCCCCTTGTTATGGTCTGCAGCCTCAGTCCAGGCCAGCCACGGTGGACCGGCCCGTCGGTCACCTCACCTGGTGCCGGTGGCACCGAGTCGACCGAGGCCTGTCCACAGCATTGACGTGCGAGTGGCTGCCAACCGAATCAGCCGCGCTGGATTCCTTCGATGTTGCGCAGGAGACCCGTGGTGCTGCCGTCGGAGTCGCGGACCTTGAACCAGGAGCCGTTGTCCTCGAGGCTGAGGTACCAGTCGCCGGGGTAGATCGTGAACACCGGCATTCCGGTGGTCTCGTCCACAGCTTCGCGCGGCTCGGGGACGGCGAACCAGAACGCTTGGATGATGGGGCGTCCACCGTCCTGGTTCTCGGCCTGACCATTGTTCTGATCGGCGTTCCGACCGTCGCTCTGAGCACCGCCGGACCGGTTCTGACCGGCATCGGCGGGCACCGGCTGGCTGTCGACGGCCGTCTGCGCCATGGTCTCCTCGTTCGACCTGTCCGAACGCCCGTCGGTCTCGGGACGGTTGGCATAGTCGGCGACGGGAACGTACTGAGTCGGCTCTTCGCTTTCGGGAGCGGTCGTCCGCTCCCCACCGGTTGCCGGCTCCATCACAGCGGTCGCCTGCTCATCGTCATCCGCGGTTGCCTTGTCATCGGCCGTGGGCTTGTCGTCGGCCACGACCTTGTCCTCGGCCGGGGTGCTGACGACGGTGGCTTCGGTGGAGCGGACGTTCGCATCGTCGTCCGGACCCTGTGCCGTGGCCTCGTTGTTCGCTGCCGAGGATTCCGCTGGCGAAGCGTTCGAGGCCGCTTCTGCCGAAGTCGCGTCCGCAGATGCGTCACCTGCCGACGCCTGATCGGCGTCGGTCGAAGCCCCATCGGCATCGGTCGAGGACTGTGCAGCCGAGGCCGCACCGGCAACGTTCGCGCCTTCGGCGGCGTTCGGGCTTTCTGCGGCGTTCGTGTCCGAGGTCTTTGAGTTGACCTTGGAGACGAGGTCGCTGCTCTCCGCCGGTGACACCACCGTCGGGGCTTCGTCTTCCCTCACCGAGGCGGCCGCGGACTTGTCCGCAGACGTTTCCTCGTTCACTTCGTCCTGCGGAGCAGTCGACGTTGGGTCGGTCGGTTCCGCACCGGTCTCCGATTCGGGAGCGGCGTGGCGGCCCCGGCGACGTTCGGAGTCCGAATGCACAGCAGCGACACCGGCCACACCGGCACCGATCACTCCGGCGCCCGCAGCAGCGGCCACGGCACCCGAATGTGACGAGTCGTCCGACTCTGAGGGCTGGGCATCGGCTCCCGCAGACTGGTTATCGGTCGTGGTCGGCTGATCGCCGCTCGCACTGGGCTGGCCGTCGGTCGCATCTGCCTGCGGCTGGCCGGCGCCCACACCGAATGCCTGAGTCGGTTCGCTCTGCGAATGCTGCGGGGCCTCCGAATCGTGACGGCCCAGGTAGGTCTGGCCGTCACCGGTGCTGTGCACCGGTCCGTCAGCGGGGTCGTGGTCCGAGGTCGCGCCTGCGGATGCGGGTGCGGCGCCCGCGGCCGATGCGCCGGCAGCGGGGGCTGCGAAGGAGCTGGCCGAACGCTCGGCTTCCTGATCCTGCGGCGGAGCATAGGGGCTGGGCTGGTTCTGCTGGTCCGAAGGCTGGGCCAGCTGGTCGGGAGCGGCGAACTGGTTCTGCTGTTCCGGACCACCGAACTGTCCCGGACCGCCGAACTGGTCCTGCTGACCCTCCTGTGCAGGCTGACCCGACTGTCCCGGTCCGGCGAACTGGTCCTGCTGTCCGGGCGCACCGTACTGAGTCGGCTGGCCGGACTGTCCCGGGCCGCCCGGCTGACCGAACTGAGCCGGCTGTCCGGGTCCTTCCTGACCCGGCCCGGCAGGAACCGCGCCATAGGGTGCGAATCCGGGCGCACCGGCGCCAGGGCCGGCAGCACCGGGCACATTGGCCACCGGTGCCGGATGCTGGGTGTGCTTGGCGACGGGGCGAGCCTTCGGATGGGTTTCGATGTCCTCGCGGCCGGCGAATTCCTTGGCGAAGAACGGCAGCATCGTGAACACACCGGCGAAGAACGCAATGAGCGCAGCGAAGAACGTCAGGTACGAGCCCACATGCCAGTAGACCGCCGAGGTGAGCAGGTCGATGAACACATAGGTGAAGGCGATCGCCGAGAGTACGGAGATGAACTGGTCGAGGCTGAGGGATCCGACCCGCAGCCGACTGTTGCCCAGTTTGTTGACGAGCACAGCCGCCACGATGAGCAGGATCGTGAGCACCCCGAACACGAGCGCGCCCATGTCCGCGACATTCCAATGCCACAGGGTCGTCGTCTCGCGGCCGAAGCCGTAGCTGTAGCCGCGGTAGGGCACGAACAGGGCGATGAAGGCGAGCAGACCGGCAAAAGGAGGAAGAGGTCGCGCAGAGTCAGCGGTCCGAGGATTCCCGGGCCGGTCTTCTGCTTCGGCGCAGGTGCCTGACCGAACTGCCCCTGCCCCGGAGCTGAACCGTACGGTCCCGGTGCCGAGCCGTACTGCCCTGGGGCAGAACCGTAAGGCCCGGGTCCCGACCCGTACTGGGCCGGAGCCGAACCATAGGGTCCCTGAGCGGCGGGCTGACCCGGTGCCGATCCGTAGGGTCCCGGTGCCGATCCGTAGGGTCCCGGTGCGGAACCGTAGGCCGGCCCGGGCGCCGAGCCGAACTGTCCCGGTCCCGAACCGTAGGCCGGCGGCTGACCGCCGGGCTGCTGCGCGTTCTGGCCAGGGTACTGCGGGGGCTGATCCTGCCACGGCTGTGGCCCGGACCCGGTTGGATGCTGCGGCGAACTCATCGCTGACTCCAGTCGATCTCGGGGAAAGGTAACTGTGTTTCCGTGTCCGGTCGGGACAGATCCCGACAGACTCTGACCCCATCCTTGCAGAACACAGGCCTCCTGTGCACTCATATCCGCATTCTCAGGCACCTCGAAAACTCCTCATTCCCCCCGCCGAGGCGGCCCTTCGGTCTACCCAAGACCGCCGAAACCATGTGAGCCATACCACAGGAACTGTGCGGCGGCTACCTCCGATTTCCCCGCTCATCGAGTGAAACTGCCCTCCACTGCCCTCGAGCACAGGTATACAGTGCAACTAGAATTTTCGATCCACCAAGGAAGTCGGAGGGAAAGCATGACCGAAACCGCTGCCGAGCAGACCGAGACGTTTGCCCCGCCTGAGCAGTTCGCCGCGAACGCCAACGTCAAGGCAGACGAATACGAACGCGCCGAGGCAGACTATCTGAGCTTCTGGGCTGAGCAGTCCCGTGAGCTCGTCGATTGGCACGAAGACTTCGGCGAGGTCCTCGATTGGACCAACCCGCCGTTTGCGAAATGGTTCGTCGGCGGAAAGCTCAATGTCGCTTACAACTGCCTCGACCGTCACGTCCTCGCCGGCAATGGCGACCGGGTGGCCATCAACTTCGAAGGCGAGCCTGGCGACTCCCGCATCTTCACCTATGCCGAACTCCTCGCCGAGGTGTCGAAGGCGGCGAACACGCTGACCGATCTCGGCGTCAAGAGCGGAGACCGAGTCGCCATCTACCTGCCGATGATCCCCGAAGCCGTGATCTCGATGCTCGCCTGTGCCCGCCTCGGTGCGGCACATTCCGTCGTCTTCGGCGGATTCTCCGCCGATGCTCTGCACTCGCGCATCATCGACGCCGAAGCCCGCGTCGTCATCACCGCCGACGGCAGCTACCGTCGCGCCAAGCCCACGAGCCTCAAGCCCGCCGTCGATGAAGCGATCTCCCAGGGAGACACCCCGGTCGAGCACGTCCTCGTCGTCAAGCGCACCGGTCAGGACGTCGACTGGGTCGAGGGCCGCGACCAGTGGTGGGAGGATTCCGTCGGCCAGGCCAGCGACGAACACGAATGCGAGTTCTTCGACTCGGAGCACCCGTTGTTCATCCTCTACACCTCCGGTACGACAGGGAAGCCCAAGGGCATCCTCCACACCACCGGCGGCTACCTGACCCAGGTGCTGTACTCGATGAAGGCCGTCTTCGACATCAAACCCGAAACGGATGTCTTCTGGTGCACCGCCGACGTCGGTTGGGTCACCGGTCACTCCTATGTCACCTATGGCCCGCTGGCCGCCGGCACGACTCAGATCATCTACGAAGGCACCCCCGACACCCCGCATCAGGGCCGTTGGTGGGAGATCATCGAGAAGTACAAGGCCACGATCCTCTATGCCGCCCCGACTGCGATCCGCACCTGCATGAAGTGGGGCGAGGAGATCCCCGCGAAGTACGACCTGTCCAGCCTGCGCCTGCTCGGCAGCGTCGGCGAACCGATCAACCCCGAGGCCTGGCGCTGGTACCACCGCGTCATCGGCGGTGAGCGCTGCCCGATCGTCGACACCTGGTGGCAGACCGAGACCGGAGCCCACATGATCGCTCCCCTGCCCGGCGTGCTGTCGACCAAGCCCGGTTCGTCCCAGCGTCCGATCCCCGGCATCTCCGTCGACGTCGTCGATGATTCGGGCGAGAACCCGGCGGGCCCCGAAGGCGGACTGCTCGTCATCCGCCGCCCGTGGCCGTCGATGCTGCGCGGAATCTGGAAAGACCCGGAGCGCTTCGAGGAGACCTACTGGTCACGGTTCGAAAACACGTACTTCGCCGGCGACGGCGCCCGCCGCGATGAGGACGGGGACATCTGGTTCCTCGGTCGAGTGGACGACGTGATGAACGTGTCCGGTCACCGCCTGTCCACCGCGGAGATCGAATCCTCGCTCGTCGCCCATTCCAAGGTCGCCGAGGCGGCCGTGGTCGGCGCTGCCGACGACACATCGGGTCAGGCCGTCATTGCGTTCGTCATCGTCGTAGGCGGCGTCGAGAATTCTCCTGAGACCGCCGAAGAGCTGCGTCAGCATGTGGGCAAGGACATCGGCCCCATCGCGAAGCCGAAGAAGGTCCACATCGTCACGGACCTGCCCAAGACACGCTCCGGCAAGATCATGCGCCGTCTGCTCAAGGACGTCGCCGAGAACCGGGAGGTCGGCAATACGTCGACCCTCGCCGACGCCTCGGTGATGGACCAGATCGAGAAGTCCGTCGCAGGAGCCTGAGCCTCTCGCCCTGAGGCCGGACTCGGATGACCCGTCGGTGACAGACGACCCTGCCGCATAGCGGCCGTCGTCGGGATCCGACGGGTTTTCCCGATTCCCCGCCGATTCGCCTTTGGCCGAAGGGCGCGTTCAGACTACTCTTAAGTTAGATTGTCCTCGTTCTCGATTTAGGAGCTCTCATGGCCGAACGGTCCATCAGCGAACTGATCAAAGGCATCAGCGACGATTCCAAGGCCCTCGCCGAAGAAGAGATTGCCCTTGCCAAGGCCGAAGCCACTGCCGGTGCGAAGAACCTGGGCATCGGTGCGGGACTGGCCGTCGTCGCGCTCTTCCTGCTCTTCCTGTCCTCGTTCATGGTGATCTTCGCCGGTGCGGCCGCATTCCATGAGGGTCTGGGCTGGCCGTGGTGGGGAAGCTTCCTCATCGTCTTCGGCATCCTCGCCGTCATCGCGATCATCCTCGTGCTTGTCGCCCTCCCGCTGTTCAAGAAGGGCAACCCGGTACCCGGCACCGCGATCGGCTCGGCCAAATCGCTCGTGGCCTCGGTCAAGCGTGCAGTGAAGAACCCCTCGGGACCCCGTTACTGAACCACTACTGACAGGACCCGCTCGGTCCTCGACAGCGAGACAATGAAGCGGCGCCGGACATCGTGTCCGGCGCCGCTTGTCACTTTCTCACTCGGCGCATTCGCAGTCAGCGCCGCTTCGCCACCCGCTCCTTGGCTTCACGTCGCACCTGACGTTCCCGCTTGCGCGCTTCGGCCAGCACCTTCTGCGCCTGCCTGACGGCTTTCTGGGCCTCTCGCAGCTTCTTATCGGCGATGACATCGGGGTCATCATCAGCGATCATGGCCTTCCCATCAGCCGCTTCCCCGGCAGCGTCGCCGGAGGAGTCGGCCGGGGTTGTCGCGCCCGAGCCGTCCGCCATCCCGGATTCGGCGCCGCTCCGCCTGCGCTCGACCCCGTCGATGAAGGCCTCCACTCCGTCGAAGCCGCGTTCGAGTCCGAAGTCGAAGGGATCGGACTCCGAGGTGAAGACCCCCGCATCGATCGCCCTTCTGAGGAACGGATATCCATCCTCGGTGATGACCGCGTCGAAGAGCCGCTGCTCCCGGGACGCCACCTCGGCGGCATCCAAGCCGGTCGTTCGACTCTGCTCCTCATAGCCTGCGGCGATCATTCCCTTCCAGCGGGCGACACCGGTGACGAGCAGGGAGACGGCGATCCGCTCCTCTTCCGACAGACCGGTATCCGAGAGCGCCTCGAGGCCGGCCTCCAGCCACGCCGAGCTGTTCGGGGTGATCGGGCTGCCGGTGATCGGCATCGACAGCAGCCAGGGCTGTCGGACATAGATCAGTGACTGGGCCTGGTAGAGCTCGCTGAGGCGAGCCCTCCAACTGAGAACTTCCCCGTCCGCCTCCGGCGGCAGACCGGTCGCCTCCTCCTGCATGAGCAGGAGCAGATCGTCCTTCGAGCTCACGTATCGATAGAGCGACATCGGCGTGTACCCGAGGCGCTTTGCGACCGCGGACATCGACACCGCCTGGATGCCGTCGCTGTCAGCGATCTCGATGGCGGCGTCGACGATCTTCTCGACGCTCATCTCCCGCTTCGGTCCTCGCTGCGGTGTCGCCGCGACTCCCCACGCCAGCGCGATTCCGCTGGGGAGCTGCTCGATCGTGTCGTCAGAACTCATGTCGCCATCTTATATTGTGTATACCATATATTGCGTGTTAGTGTCATATACAGTTTCTGCCGTATACAGAAACCTGCTCGGTGATTCCGACCTGTGAGAGGACCCCATCATGACCACCGACGGCTCCATCAGCACCGCTTCTCATCCAACCGCTCCATTGCCGCTCCCGGCGGAGGGCACCGCCACGGATGACACCCGAACTGCCGCCATCTCGTTCACCGGCGTGGGCAAGCGCTTCGGTGCGAAGTCCGTCCTCGACGGGCTCGACTTCCATGTCCGCAGGGGCGAAGTCTTCGCCCTCCTCGGCTCCAACGGCACAGGAAAGACCACCTGCATCAATATCCTCACCACCCTCGTCCGCCCGGACACCGGATCGGTTCGGGTCATGGATGTCGATGTGTGCGAATCACCCGCCGAGGCGAAACGTCGCTTCGCAGTCACCGGTCAGTCTGCGGCCGTCGACGCCCGCCTCACGGCCGAGGAGAACCTCGTCCTCCTCGGCCGCCTCTCCGGACTGAGCCGTCGCGCCGCGAAGGCGAGAAGCCGTGAGTTGGCCGAGAAGCTCAGTCTCACAGCCTTCATGTCCGCTCGGGTCGCCGCGCTCTCCGGCGGCATGCGTCGCCGCCTCGACCTGGCGCTCAGTCTGGTCGTCCCGGTCGAGGTGCTCATTCTCGATGAACCCACCACCGGTCTGGACACCCGCTCCCGGCAGGGGCTGTGGAACGAGGTCGGCGAGCTCTCCCGAGGCGGCGCGACGGTGTTCCTCACCACGCAGTACCTCGACGAAGCCGATGCCCTGGCCGATCGGATCGGGTTGCTCGACAGCGGACGCATGGCGGGCCTGGGCACACCGGCAGAGCTCAAGGCACGCATCGGCGAAGACACCGTGTCCATCCGCGGAAGCGACGGGACCCAGCTGGATGAGATTCCCACAGACGGGACCGTCGACGGCCTCGCCTCGGCGATCGAGCCGTGGGTCGGTCGATCGTCCCGGGCCTCAGTGTCCCTGCACAGTCCCAGCCTCGATGATGTCTTCCTCGCCTTCACCTCGGCCGACAAGCCTCACTGACCACCCGCACCCCTGCCCGCGCCGCCGTGCATCATCACCGTCCAGAGAGGACACCGCAATGTCACACAGTCACCCGACCACCACGTCCGCGACAGCAGCAGCACCGAACGCAGCCGACCTCCCCCGCCGGACGACCCGGACACGCCCTCGCGGATTCTCCGCCGAGGCGACCTTCATCGGCAGAAGCCTGCGTCACGCTGTTCGAGACGTCGAATCACTGCTCATGGCCGTCGCTCTGCCGGTCATGCTCATGCTCATGTTCACCTTCGTCTTCGGCGGCGCCCTCGATCCCGATGGCGGATACGTCGACTACGTCGTTCCCGGAATCATCCTCACCTGCGCCGGCTTCGGTGCCGCCTCGACTTCGCTCTCGGTGGCCTCGGATATGACCTCCGGGTTCGTCGACCGGCTGCGGACGATGCCCGTGCGAGCGTCTGCTGTCATCACCGGCCACGTTGTGGCGAGCCTTGCAAGGAATCTGTTCGCGACCTCCGTCGTCCTCCTCGTCGCCGTCGCCATCGGTTTCCGACCCTCCGCAGGAGTCGGAGAGTGGCTGGCGACCATCGGACTCGTCGCTCTCTACATTCTGGCGATCACGTATCTCTTCGCCGCCATCGGCCTCGCCGCAAAATCTCCCGAATCCGCAAACGGGTACGGTTTCATCCTCCTCTTCCTCCCCTACGTCTCCAGCGCATTCGTGCCCGTCGAGACCATGCCGAGGTGGTTGGAGGTGTTCGCCGACAATCAGCCGATCACTCCGATCATCGACGCCCTGCGAGCATTGCTCATCGGCACCGATATGGGCGCCTCACTCTATCTCGCCGTCGGCTGGTGTCTGCTCATTCTCGCCGCGACAGCGGTATGGGCCGCAGTGCTGTTCAACGCGAAGGCCGGACGTCGCTGAATAGCTGCGGACGCCTCGGTGATCGAGTTCAGAAGTCGATCGCGATAGGAGCGTTCTCGTCCCATTCGCGGGCCCAGCCGAGGTGGTCGAGGGCGAAGTCGAGGATGCCGGCGGTGAAGCCCCAGACCTTGAGGACTCCGACGTCGAAGGCCGGGGTCGAGAACTTCAGATCGGGGCGCGCAAAGGTGCCGCGATTGGCGGGGGCGACGAGGTCGGCGATGGCCACCCGATAGACGGAGTAGGACTCCCGCTGATCCATCACCTGCACGCGGCCCGGTTGACGCCAGTAGCCGACCACCGGCGTCACCTCGAACTTCGAGACCGGGATGTAGAGCGGGTCCATCTCACCGAGCACTTCGACGGTCTCCGGGGAGATTCCCGCCTCCTCCTCCGCTTCACGCAGCGCCGCGGCCGCCATGGAATGGTCTTCGGGATCACGGCCGCCGCCGGGGAAGGCGACCTGACCGGGATGGTGACGCAGGGTCGCAGCCCTTTGGAGCAGCACGATGTCGACATCGGCGACACCGATTTCGGCCAGGCGTGATGCTTCTGAGCGCCCCGCCTCGGTGCGGGCTTCTCCCCCACGCCCGAAGAGCATGAGCACGGCGGCGTCACGAGCGGCATCCTTTGCCGAACCCTTCTGCCGGCGCAGCCACAGCGGGGACCCGTGCGAGGTGGCGAAGTCTTCGAGCTGAGCGCGCAGGACACCATCGGCGATCGTCGCCGATTCGGGTGGAATGTCGGGGATTTCGGTGCTCACTGTCCGTCCTCGGAGGCGGCCTCCTCGGCGGGGGTGGCCAAGGGCGCCATTTCGAAACGGAGCATGGCGCGGGCCTTCTCCGGGTCGAGCTCCCCGATGCCGAACGAAGGGCACAGCGCACTCAGCGGGCAGGCGCCGCAGGCGGGCTTGCGGGAATGGCAGATGCGCCGGCCGTGGAAGATCACCCGATGAGAGAGCATGGTGAGGTCCCTCTTCGGGAACAGCGCCGCGATCTCGTGTTCGGCCTTGACCGGATCGGTCTCCTCCGTCCACCCGAAGCGGCGGGCCAGCCGGCCCATATGGGTGTCAACGGTCAGCCCCGGGGTGTCGAAGGCGTTGCCGAGGACGACGTTCGCGGTCTTGCGCCCGACTCCGGCGAGCTTGACGAGCTTGTCGAGCTTGTTCGGCACTTCGCCGTCGTACTCGTCGACGAGTTCGTTCGCAAGTTTGACGATGTTGCGGGCCTTCGCCCGGTAGAACCCGGTGGAGCGGATGTGCTCCTCGACCTCGACGAGGTTGGCCACGGCCAGGGCGTGGGCGTCGGGGAAGGCGGCGAAGAGGCTCGGGGTCACCGAATTGACGCGGATATCGGTGGTCTGAGCGGAGAGGACGGTGGCGATGAGCAGCTGGAACGGGGTCTCGAAATCGAGTTCGCATTTCGCGTTCGGGTACACCTCGGCGAGGACGCGATGGATCTTGCGGGCCCGGCGTGTCCGGCCCAGCGGGGTCTCCTTCGCGAACTTCCGCGCGCTCTTCTCTGCCACAGTCAACACGACTCACCATCCTAATCCGTGCCCTGTCATTCCGCAGTCATGCCGGTCACACCCTCGGCTCAGGCATGTGTGCCCGGATCCGCGCCCGGAACTGGCCGTCTGCGGGAATGGTGTGGGCGGGAGTAGTGTTGGGCGACGCGGAAGGCGTTTTCATACTGATGGGCCACACTCCCGCGTCTTTGCTGGTATCGATGCAGATGACCAGGTAGATTTATGTGTGATTATCACGACAAGGAGGAACCAGTGGATATTGAAGTGGTGCGGGGCGCGACGCTCTTCGCAGGTCTGGACGATGAAGCCACCAGTGCATTGATGAAGTTCATGAACCCGCGGAGTCTCCGTCGGGGAACCGTGCTCTTCCATGAGGGCGATGCCGGTGACGAGCTCTACATCGTCTCCTCGGGCAAGCTCAAGATCGGCCGCGAGTCCTCCGATGGCCGCGAGAACCTGCTGTCCGTGGTCGGCCCCGGCGAGATCATCGGTGAGCTCAGCCTCTTCGATCCGGGCCCACGTTCGACCTCCGTCACCGCTGTGTCCCAGTCCGAGCTGCTCAGCCTCAAGCACGACGACCTCACCACCTGGCTCAATGAGCGCCCGCAGGCCGCAATGAACCTGCTCAAAGCTCTCGCCCAGCGTCTGCGCCGGACGAACGAGACCGTCGGCGACCTCGTCTTCTCCGACGTGCCCGGCCGCGTCGCCAAGGCGCTGCTCGACCTGGCCGCCCGCTTCTCGAAGCCGGCTCCCGACGGTGTGCTCGTCGCTCACGACCTCACCCAGGAAGAGCTGGCTCAGCTCGTCGGTGCTTCCCGTGAGACCGTGAACAAGGCACTGGCCGACTTCGCCGCCCGCGGCTTCATCCGCCTCGAAGCTCGCTCCGTCGTCATCCTCGACATGGACCGTATGCGCAACCGCGCCCGCTGACCCTCCCAGCGACGTCCGGCCGCTGTGGCCGAGTGAATCGCCGCGATGCAAGGACGCCCCAGCCGATTCGGCTGGGGCGTCCTTCACGTTCGGGCGGCGAGCCTCGTTCAGGCATCGTCGGCGGGCAGGGCGTCGAGATAGGCCAGCTGCGCCTTGACGATCTGTTCGGCCGCCGGTCGCACGCTCGGGTCGACGTCGTGGTAGACGATGTCGCAGACCTCCGAGGCGGTGCTCGCTCCCTGTTCGAGTGCCGCTTTGACCTGTTCGATGCGTTCGAGCCGGTGTGAGCGGTAGTAGTCGATCACCTCGGCGGGAGCGTCGATCCGCTCACCGTGGGCCGGTTCGATGATCTCGAACTCGCCGGCGTCGAGCAGTTCCCGCAACCGGTCGAGGGAGTTCAGGTAGTCGCGCAGCGAGCCTTCCGGATGGGTGACGATCGTCGTCCCCTCCCCCAGGATCGTGTCGCCGCTGTAGAGGGCTCCGGCGTGGATGAGGCTGATGCTGTCGCTCGTGTGTCCGGGGGTGGCGACGACGCGCAGCACGTCGGCCGGGGTGGAGCCGAAGGCGATCTCGTCGCCGTCGGCCACCGGGTCGGTATGGCGGGCGAATCGCTCGAGCACGGCGTAGACGGGCACCTCGGGGGCCCACTGTTCGATGCTTCCGAGCATCTCGGAATGGTCGGCGTGCTGGTGAGTGAGCACGATGGCCGTCAGATCACGGTCGGCCACCTCGGCGAGGAAGGCCTGCCGGTGTTCGGCCATCTCCGGGCCGGGGTCGATGAGGACCGCAGAGGTGTCATCCTGGCTGGTGAGCACGTAGGTGTTCGTTCCGGTCAGGGTCATCGGGCCGGGATTGTTCGCACGGATTCTCATGAGTCGTCGTTCTCCTCGTCTGTCGTTTCCTCATCATCGTCACCGCTGAAGGACAGAAAACCGGGGTTCTGGTCGTTGTCGGTCTCGCCGACGGCCACGGCCCGGTCGCGCAGGCTGCCCTTGCTGTGGGGGTCCTTGCCCGTGTGGATGACGACCTTCCAATCACCGTCGTCGTCGATGATCTCCGGACGCAGCGGGTGGACGTTGCGGATCTGCGCCATGGCCGCGCCCACGGTCGGAACCTCGGTGAGGCTTTCGACGATGATGCGGGCGGCCGCGCCGATGCGGTCGGGGTCCCCTCCCACCTCGGCGAGGACTTGGCCGGGACGTTTCCACCCGGCGGAGGTCTCGTTCGGTGACAGGAAGTCGACGTCTTGGCCGAAGGGCACGGTGGCGATGAAGTAGGTGGTGTCGAACCTGTGCAGCTGGGTGGGGGTGTTGATCCAGCGCAGCCACGGTTTGCACAGGTCGGGGCGCAGCCGCAGATCTCGGTCGCGCAGGACCTGCGACCAGGTCACTTCGTTCGAGAACAGCCGCGATCGGGTGGTGCGCCAGTCCGTCTGCGGTGCGGCCAAGATCTCCCGGTCGACATCCTCGGCGAGCAGAATTCCAGTGGCTGCGAAGGTGATGCGGGCGGCCGCGGAGAAGTGGTGCAGGGCGCGGGATTTGTTCTCGATGCTCAGCGCACGTGCGCACCGGGCCGAATTCCATCCGGCCAGAGGCAGCTTCCGCACATCGCCCGGGCGCAGGCTGCTGGTGGGGAATGCCCACCGATTGCGGTCCTCGACGCCGCGAGCGTCGAGCTGCCGGGTGATGAAGAGCTCCAGCCCGTCCGCGGAGTCCCGGATCAGCACGATCGCCGAGGTGGGGCGCGGGGCTTCGGGGACGGGCCACCGTCCGTCGGACTGCCAGTGGTCGAGCAGCCACCGCAGTTCCGACGAAACGGGAAGAGTGCGTCCGCTAAGCGGCATCGCCTGAGACTTCGACGATGACTTCGACCTCGACGGGCGTGCCCAGCGGCAGCGTATTGACGCCGACGGCGCTGCGGGCGTGCTGCCCGCGGTCTCCGAAGATCTCACCGTAGAGCTCGGACACGCCGTTGATGACGGCCGGCTGCTGGGTGAAGTCGTCAGCGGAGTTGACGAAACCGGTGACCTTGACGACGCGCACGATCCTGTCGAGGTCGCCGATGACTCCGGCGATGGCGGCCAGGGCGTTGAGCCCGGCTGTGCGTGCCAGCTGGTAGCCGGTGTCGAGGTCGACATCCGTACCCAGGTGACCTGTGGCGGGCAGCTCGCCGTCGACGACGGGCAGCTGGCCCGAGGTGTAGACGTAGTTCCCGGTGCGCAGCGCAGGGACGTAGGCGCCGGCTGGAGTGGCGATCTCGGGCAGTTCGAGGCCGAGTTCGCTCATGCGCTCAAGAGTCTTCGACATGATTCTTCTTTCCGTGGGGGTGGGTGTCAGCGGTCGGGCCGGTTCAGGTCACTCTTTCGGGCGCTTGAGGTAGGCCACGAGTCCATTGTTGTCCGGCCCCGGGACGACCTGCACGAGCTCGTATCCGTCCTCGCCCCACTGGTCGAGGATCTGCTTCGTCGCATGGACGATGAGCGGCACGGTGACGTATTCCCACTTGGTCATGATTCTCCTCGTATGTTGGTGCGCCGCCGAGGCGGTCCGGAGGTGATCCGGTGTGCCGGCCATTCCTTGTGAGCGACGACGCTGGTCCGTTCCCCACACTAGCCCAGACCGGGCAGGCCGAGCACCTGCGTTCCGAGACGGCAGTGCGACCATGGTCGAGCGGGTGCAGGCACACCGGCAGACGGTACAGCGAAGGCGGGGAGGATCTGGTCCTCCCCGCCTTCGCTGTCATGGTGTCCGACGGGTTCTATCGGCCGGTCGCGGTCGACAGGTCAGCGGCTCAGTTGCCGCCGAGGCCGGGGGCCTCACCGCCGCCGTCGCCGCCGTTTCCACCGCCGTTGTTGCCATTGCCGCCGCCGTTTCCGCCGCCGCCTCGTTGTTGCCGGATTGCCGCCGCCACCGCCGCCGGTGCCGCCGTTGCCTTGGCTTCCGGCCTGCCACCACCGCCCGCCGGTGCCGCCGCCTCCTCCGCCGGTGGACGAACCGCCGCCACCGCCGAGCCGCCTCCGGAGAAGTACTTGCTGCTGGGCCTCGGGAAGCCGGTGTTGCCCTTGGTCTCCTTGACCGCTTGGCTCATGTACGACTGCCAGGTCTTACCGGAGATGGTCGCACCGTAGACGTGGCCGCGGACGGCACCTTCGCTGTTCGTGCGCCAGTCGCGGGTACCTGCGGGGTCACCGGTCCACACGGCTGTCGACAACGTCTTGGTGAAGCCGAGCAGCCAGGTGTGACCGACATCGAAGTTCGTCGTACCGGTCTTCGCACCAGCCGGAACTCCGATCTTCAGCGAGCTGGTGGTACCGCCGTTGAAGGTTTGAGTCAGCGCGTAGGCGACGCCCTTGGCCACTTCCTTGTCCAGCACGCGCTTGCAGCCCTCTCCGGGGATGTCGAGCTTCTCGCCATTGCGGTCCTTGATCTCGGTGATCGGCTTCGGTCCGCAGAACTCGCCCTCGTTCGCGAAGGCGGCGAATGCCGCAGCCATGGCGATCGGGGTGGTCTCCGTCGTACCGAGGATCGACGAGGGCGACAGCGCCTGGATGAAGCCGGACTTGTCCTTGTAGTCGAGTGGCTCACCGCTGCCATAGCGGATACCGAGGTCCATGGCCGTGTTCATGATCTCGCACATGTTCAGCTGGTTGCCCATAGCCGCGTAGCCGGTGTTGACGGATTTCTTCGTCGCCTCGAGCGCGGTCATCGACCCCCGGCCTTCACCGTCACCGGCGTTGTTCGGGTTCCAGTCTCCGCCCATATTCGGGCAGCCCTCGTACTTCCAGGAACTGGCCGGGAAGTTGCGCTTCGTCGCATTGACGGTGGTGTTGAGGCTCTTGCCTTCCTTGAGCCATGTGGCCAGGACGAAGGGCTTCCATGTCGAACCGACTTGGAATCCGCCGCCGCCGTTGTGCTTCTTGTCGACGGTGTAGTTGATCGAGGTCTTCTTGCTTCTGTCCTTCTTCTTCACATCACCGACCGTGTACTCACGGTTCTCGGCCATGGCGACGACTTCACCGGTTCCCGGTTCGATCGTCACCAGGGCATGGCCGGCGCCGGAGGGGTCGCCGACGGGGACGCGCTTCTTGACCTCCTTGTCCGCGATCTTCTGGATATCCGGGTTGAGGCTGGTCTTGATCGTCAGGCCGCCTCGTTGGAGGAAGGCGAGCCGCTCTTCGACGGTCTTGCCGAAGGTCTCATCGTTCATGATGACGTTCTGCACGTAGTTGCAGAAGAACTCGGCATCGCTCTTCGCCGCCGAACAGCCGTTCGGGGTCTCATGCAGATCGAGGTCGAGGTCGGTCTTGACCGCCTCGTCGTATTCCTTCTGCGTGATGTGGTCGTACTTGAGCATCTGCCCGAGCACGGTGTTGCGGCGCTTGAGCACCTGGTCGGGGAACCGCTGCGGGTTGAACGCCGAAGGATTCTGCACGATTCCGGCGAGCATCGCCGACTGTTGGATGTTGAGATCCTTGGCGTGGATGCCCCAGTACCGGTAGGCGGCCGCTTCGACGCCGTAGACGTTCGGGGAGCCCGAGTAGTTGTTGATGTTCATGTAGCGGTTGAGAATTTCCTTCTTGTCGTACTTCTTCTCAACCGCGACAGCGAGTTTGGCCTCACGCAGCTTACGCGCATAGCCTGCGGTGCCTTCGGATTCCTTCGCCGCTTCCACACCTTCGGCGTTATCCTCGGCATGCGCGTTCTCTGCCAGCACGTTCTTCACGTACTGCTGGGTCAGCGTCGATCCGCCCTGAGTCGTCGAGGACACCATATTGTGCACCGCGGCACGAGCGATGCCTACGATGTCGACGCCGCCGTGTTCGAAGTACCTGTAGTCCTCGACGGCGATCGTCGCGTTCTGCATATCCTGCGAGATCTCGTCCAGCGGCACCTCCTGGCGGTTCTGCCAGTAGAACTCCGCGATCTCGGAACCGTCGGAGGCAAGCATCGTCGACTTCTCTCCCAGCTCCTTGATCTCCAAGGTCGCGGGAAGTGAATCGAAGATCTCGACAGCGCTGTTCGCGCTGGCTGTCGCAACACCGACTCCGGGAATGGCCAGGCCGGCAGCGACGATTCCCGCCACCGCACTGACGGCCACGAACTGCATGAACGCGCCCATTTTTGTGGGTGGAGCGTTTGACTCAGGAGACACCATGGTAGCCAGTTTAACGAATTCGCCTTGTGCAAATCTTCAGAAACCGCTGAACGAGCTACGCCTGTGCAACGAGTTCCAGGACGCTGACTTCCGGTCGGCAGGCAAAACGCACTGGTGAGTACGGTGAGAAGCCGAGTCCCGCGGAGATGGCGACGAGACTCTGCCGGTACGGGAAAACTCCGCGGGCGCGTGTCCGATCGAGATCGCAGTTCGTCACCGGCGCACCCCAGAAGGGCACACGGATCTGTCCGCCGTGCGTGTGTCCGGCCATGATGAGATCCGCCCCCGCCGAGGCGAACGCCTCCAAGGTCCGCGAATACGGGGCATGTGTGACGCCGATTCTGAGCCCCGCCTCGGGGTCGAACCGCGGGTGTTCGAGTTCGCCTTCGCCGGGTTCTCCCCCGCTCCAGCGGATCCGGTCACGGTCGATATGGGCGTCGCCGAGCCCGGAGAAGTGGATGCGGGTGCCCTTGATCGTCAGGGCCGCCTCGGTGTTGTCGAGGAAATGCCATCCCTGACCTCCGGCAGCCGAGCCCGAAGCGGCCGTCGGTTCCTCGAACCCGCGGACGAGGGCCTTGACGTCGAGGTCGGGGTTCACCCGGTGTTTGACCTGGGACGGTGAGCGCAGATACTTCGCAGGATTCTTCGCCTGCGGGGAGAAGAAGTCGTTCGACCCCAGGACGAAGACGCCGGGGGTCTCGAGCAGACCGGAGAAGACGTCGAGGACGCTGGGCACGATATCGGCCGAGAGGTTGTCGCCGGTGTTGACGACGACGTCCGGTTCGAGGCAGGTGAGCGCTTTGACCCAGGAGGCACGATGTTTCTGCCAAGAGGCCAAGTGCAGATCGGCGACGTGGAGGATCCGGATGGACTCGGCTCCGGCCGGCAGGATCGGCAGAGTGCGGCGGCGGATGGCGAAGAGGTGCGGTTCGATGACCGCACCCCAGATTCCGGCGGCTGCGGGGGCAGCAAGAGCACCGGCGAGGAGAGCGCGCTTCTTCATTCCCCCAACTCTATCCGCTCTCTCTTGCTACCTGACGGCGGCCCAGCAACCTCGCGCCAGGTTGCTGAGCCGCCGTCAGGTA
>NZ_JBNFOL010000043.1:0-25036 GCF_057364765.1 Brevibacterium sp. LAARM3_SD1
AACCTGGCGCCAGGTTGCTGGGCCGCCGTCAGGTAGTAATTACGTAGTGATGAGGGAGGGTTCGGACTTGGCGACGACCTCGCGGCGAGCGACTCGGCGGGCCAGGCGGGACTCGCCCCATTTGATGAAGCCGACGCCGCCGAGGATGAAGACTCCGCCGAAGAGCTGGATCGGGGCAGGCATCTCGAAGAGAACCAACCAGGCGACGATGACGGAGAACGGGACCTCGACGAGGTTGACGAACGATCCGACCGTCGCCCCGACATAGCGCAGACCGAGGATCCCGGTGATGTAGGCGCCGACCGTGAAGACGACGATCATCGCCATCGGCACGACCCACGACATCGACACCCCTCCGAAGTCGACATCCGCAGTCACCGCGTTCCACGGCATGATGCCGGCGAGCACGATGGCCGACATCGCCAGCGCCCCGATGCCCATGCCCAGACCGGTCAGCGCGACCGGTGGGATCGTGATCGTATCCTTCGCAGAGACGAGGAAGTAGCTGGCCAGGCAGACCGCGGCAGCCATGGCCATGACCACGCCGAAGATGCTGATCGACGATCCGCGCAGGTTGAGCACGAGCAGGAGCCCGATCATGGAGACGACGACCCCGATGAATGTCACGGTCGCCGGCCGGGTCCGCGTCCGCGCCCAGATCCAGAAGACGATGAGCATCGGCGCGGTCATCTCCAGCAGCAGCGCCACGGCCACGGTGAGGTGTTCGACGGCGACGAAGTAGAACCCCTGGACGCCGGCCATCGAGACCAGGCCGTAGGTGACGACGGTGCGCCAGTGCGTGAGCACTTCGCCCCAGCGTCCGCGCAGGGCGATGAGGGTGGGGATGAGCAGCAGGACCGCGGAGCCGGCCAAGCGGATGAGCACCACCGCGCCCGGCGTCCATCCGATCGCGTACATCGTCTTCGCGATCGGACCCGACACTGCGAAGAAGAACGCGGAGGCAAGAGTGAGCAGGAACCCTGCGATGGCGGTGCGATTCATTCCTGACCTCCTGATGTGGTGAAACGTTGAGTGGCGTACGAGGACAGACGCCCCCGAGGTGGTGGTGCAGTGTTGAGTTGACAGTGCGACGTTGAGCGGATGATGCGGTGCCGGATCATCCCCTCGCCGAGGCGGCCCGACGGTTGCCGGTTTCAGTATCGACCCTGAGATTGAAATGGGTCAAGTGCATTTTGGTCCTTACGTCCTGTGGCAGAATGATATCCACCATGGCTTTCATCTACGACATTCGCGCGACCTCACGATGCTCGTCGACCTCCTCAACACCTCCGGCGACGTCACCGACGGCGGCGACGAACTGACGACAACCGCGAAACTCCGCGAATTCGCGGCGCGGCACGACTTCTCCGGACCTTTGACCGCCACCAGAAGCGACGTCGACGAGACCCTGGAACTGCGCCGCAGATTCGCCGCAGCACTGGATGCGAGCATCGACGCCGAGACCGATGACGAGGTCGAAGCGGGGACGATCGCGGTCGTCGATGAGATCAATCTCACACTGAGCGACTCGGGGTCAGTGCCGCAGTTGGTCAAACACGATCACTGGGACTGGCACCTGCACGCGACCGGCGCTCAAGCCAGCCTGGCCGACCGAGTGGCCGCCGATGTCGCTCTGGTCCTCATCGACCTCATCCGCTCCGGGGACCTCGACCGGCTCGGCCGCTGTGCCGCCGAGGACTGCCGCGCCTACCTCGCCGACTTCAGCCGCAATCGCTCGAAGCGCTTCTGCGATACCGGCAGCTGCGCCACCCGCACACACGTCGCGGCCTTCCGCGCCCGCCACTCCGACACCGGCTCCCACAACTAACCCGAGGAGCCACCCATGTCACTTCAGCCCTTGCGCATCACCGCCGGACGCAAGCTCGCCGCCAGCCTTGCAGGCATCATCACCATTTCGGTCACAATGACGTCGGGCTTCGCCACCTCAGCGATGGCCTTCCTCCCCATCGGTCCCGCAGATCCGCTCGGTCAGAAGCTCCTCTTCGGCACCCTCGCAGTAATCGTGGCCGCCATCTCCATCGCCGTCAGCTTTCTGCTCGTACGCGTCGCGCTCGGCCGCATCCGCACCGGAGGCAGCCTGTCCCGATTCTTCCGATACCAGCTGGCTGCGCTCGGAGCCGGTGCCGGGCTCGGCCTCGGCTTCGTTCCAGCCATGGCCGAGGCCGCTCCGGTCTGGTGGGTGGTTTCGATTACCGCTGGCCTCGGACTCATCGCCGTCTCCCTGCTCGCCTTCCGCAAGGCTCGCTATCCGATTCTCAGCAGGCCCCCGTATCCGCACATCGGTTTGGCCGAAGGCCGCGTCATCGACGACTGGTCAAATGGCCAATCGAGGAGTCCGAGCCTGACCGTTGTTCATTTCGTCGACGACAAGGGGCGCGGACGGTGGGCCCGTCACCTCGTTCAGCAGAGTCCGTCACTGCGGGGAACCATCGGCCAGGTGGTCTATGACCGTCGTCGTCCCGAAAAGGTCCGACGCTTCGCTGTTACCCAACAGCTCTTCGATATCCGCCCGCCCTGCGAGATCCAGGAGAATTCGGCACCTCAACCACGCACCATCTACCCGATGCCTCCCGACTCTCGCCCGCAGCGTCCACGCTGAGCTGAACCCACCACCTGAGCAGAACTCACCAACACCCACCACGCCTCGGCGACCGCGAAGACAGTCGAGCCGCCCTCGCATAGCTGGACCCGCCTCGGCGAGCATTTCTGAACGCGAACTGGTCGCAGCCGCATATTTCACTGAAATCGGCCTTTCTTTCCTGAGAACGAATGCCCGACCCGGGGTCCAAATGGACTTTCCTGAGAGCCTGTCAGTGACGCATGTCACATTCGCATTCAGGCAACCTCCAGCCCACTCCCAGAAATGGGCTCCAGACTGGATTCATGACTACAGCACAGAACGACATCGACATCGAAGCCACCCTGCTCGTTGTCGATGATGAGCCCAATATCCGCGAACTCCTGTCCACCAGTCTCCGCTTCGCCGGCTTCGACGTCGTCTCCGCCGCCAACGGCGCCGAGGCGCTGCGTCTGGCCGAGCAGACCGACATCGACCTCCTCGTCCTCGACGTCATGCTCCCGGACATGGACGGCTTCACCGTCACCCGCCGACTGCGCCAGATCGGCATGAACGCCCCTGTCGTGTTCCTCACCGCCCGTGATGACACCTCGGACAAGATCACCGGTCTGACCGTCGGCGCGACGACTATGTGACGAAGCCCTTCAGCCTCGAAGAGGTCGTCGCACGCATCCGCGCGGTCCTCCGCCGCACCCGCAACCTCGAGGACGAGGAGAACGCCGTCATCGTGGCGGGCGACCTCGAACTCGACGACGACACCCATGAGGTCCGTCGCTCCGGCATCCTCATCGACCTCTCCCCCACCGAGTTCAAGCTGCTGCGCTACCTCATGCTCAACACGAACCGTGTCCTGTCGAAATCGCAGATCCTCGACCATGTGTGGGAGTACGACTTCGGCGGCGACACCGGAATCGTCGAGTCCTATATCTCCTACCTGCGCCGCAAGATCGACGTCACCCCGGAGACGGATGCCGCTGGCCACCCCGTCGAGATGGAGTGGACGCCGATGATCCAGACCAAGCGCGGGGTCGGCTACATGCTGCGCACACCGGAATCCAAGTAGTCGTCCATGCAAGGGCGATAGATTACATACGTGGCAATAGAATCCCGTCCCTCCCGTCCCGGCTTCTGGGAAGAATGGTCTCTGACCACCAAGCTGCTGGCCATCATGATGCTGCTCATGCTGCTCGTCCTCACGGGGACGAGCGCTTGGGTGTTGGAGAACCTGCGCGACAGCCTCGTCCAGCGCACCGATGAACGCCTCATCAGCGCCTCGGAGACTCTGGCGAAGCAGGCCTACCAAGATGTGTTCCAACCAGCCGAGCTCCAGTCGGGGGACGATGACGCCGAGGAGGCGCCGTCGTCGACGACGATCGATTCGAATTCCTGGGATCAGCTCAAGAGTCTCCTGCCGGGAGGCTTCTATGTGCAGTTCTACGACACGAACGGGGACCCGATCCGCGATCCCGTCGCCCCGGAGCCGCAGAACCATCCGATCCTGCCGAAGATCGATGAGAAGGAAGTCTATTCCCGCGGCGGCGAGCCCTTCACCGTCGCTGGAACGAGTTCGCAGTGGCGGGCGCGGGCGATGAAGGTGCAGAACACCGACGTGCTCGTGTCCATCGCAGTGCCGTTCGACCGTGAGGTCGACAACATCAACGAGCGGGCGCGGAACACGATGATCGGCATCGGCCTGCTGGCCCTGGCGATGGTCGCCGGAGTCGGCTATTGGGCGATCAACAACACGTTCCGGCCGCTGCGCGATATCGAGAAGACCGCTTCCCGCATCGCCGCCGGTGACCTGTCCCAACGTGTGCCCAGCTATCCGCGTAATACCGAGCTCGGGCGTCTGTCGGCGGCGCTGAATACGATGCTCGGACGCATCGAGGACTCCTTCGACGGGCAGACCCGGTCGGAGAAGCGCATCCGCCAGTTCGTCTCCGACGCCTCCCACGAGCTGCGCACTCCCCTGGTCACGATCCGCGGTTACGCGGAGCTGTACCGACAGGGCGCGATCACGAAGTCCGAGGACGTTGCCAATGCGATGGAGCGGATGGAGTCCGAGGCCAAACGCATGGGCGTCCTCGTCGACGATCTCGTCGTCCTCGCCCGACTCGACGAGCAGCGCGCCGCCGAGATCGGTCCGATCGACCTGCACAAGGTCGTCCGAGACGCCGCTGCCGATGCCGCGGCACAGGCGCCGGACCGCGATATCAGCTTCATCGGACTCGACGGTGAGGACGCCCAGCCGGTGCCGATGATCCGCGGATCCGAGTCGAAGATCCGCCAGGTCATCGTCAACCTCGCCGGCAACGCCGTGCGCCACACTCCCGAGCACACCGCGATCGAATTCGCCGTCGGCGTCGTCGGTCTGCCCGAGTCGGTCGAACCCGATTCCGCTGATACCGGCGAAATTCGTGAGGGCGGCGCCCGCGGTCAGAACGGACGCAACGGCAAGAGCGGGGCGAAGGACAAACCGCGTGAGCGCGGGTTCGTCACCGGCGGGGTCCGCATCTTCCGCCGAGGCGACTCTGCCGGAAACGACCAAGCCGACACCCAGCCGAACCCCCGGTCCGCGGCTCAGGCCGACACCCAACCCGACCGTCAGGTGGAACCCCAGGAGACCACCCCGGACGCGGGGCAGGGGAACGGGCAGCACAACGGGCAGCTGCAGACCCCATCAGGAGATCGGTCCGGAGCCCAGCCAGGATCACAGTCCGGCGCTCAAGCAGAGGCATCGGCCGATTCGCAGACCCCGTCGCAATCCGGTCCGGCGACCGATCCCCAGTCCGGCTCCACGGCCAAGACCCCAGAGCCGGCGAACATCGTCCCCGATGTCACGGCTGCCGGATCCATCACGGTCGATGAGTCTCTGCGCGGATTCCCCAACGGTCGGGTCCGCTTCGAGGTCAGAGACCACGGAGACGGAATCGACCCCGAGGTGGTTCCGCGCATCTTCGAGCGCTTCTACCGCCTCGACGTGTCCCGGACCAGGGACACCGGCGGTTCCGGCCTCGGGTTGTCGATCGTCAAGGCGATCGTGGAGAACCACCATGGTGCGATCTCCGTCCACGAAACTCCGGGAGGCGGTGCGACGTTCCGCATCGACCTGCCCATCTCCGACAACGGCGAAACCACTGCGGACACGCGAAAGGATGAGCGATGAACGAGAACAACGACTCCCAGAATCCGGATGAGGTGTCCCGCAGGTCCGATCGGACGACCAGACTCCGCACCCAACGGCGAATCAGGACGGAGCTTCTACCACCGAGGGACGTCGCGGCCCCTCCGCCGGAGGCTACCGCGGATCCGGCGCCGAGGTTCCGCGCACCTTCCCCTCTCAGTCCAACGGCCCGGCCCGAGTCAGTCCACCGGTCGCACCGCCCGAGCGTCGCCCCGACGTTGCGCCGACTCGCGCGCAGAACCCTGTGGACGGTTCCCCTCACCGAGGCGGCTCCCCGTCCCAGCAGCCCTCCCCCTACCAGTCCGGTGGGCAGCAGGGCGGTCAAGCCGGCGGTCAGGCCAACGGGCGACAGGACGGACAGCTAGCTCAGCCCGGTCAGCCGGGCGGCCAATCGGGACAACCCCAGCAGCCATCGCCGTATCAGTATCAGCAGAATGGGCAGCAGTCCTCTTCGTATCAGCCGGGCAACCAGCAGCAAGGTGGCCAGCAGCCGGGCGGCCAGCCCGGCTATCAAGGAAACCAGAACGCCCAAAAACACCTTCGGCAACCAGCCAGGTCAGCAGAACGCCCAGCCGAATCAGCCTCAGCATCCATCCCCGTACGGGCAGACTCAGCAGAACGGTTCGCAGTCGCATCCGGGGCAGAATGCCAACGGACAGAACGGCCAAGGCGCATCGGCCACCGGAGCCGGTGCCGCGGCAGGTGCCGGAGCGGCAGCGGCCGGTGCCGGTGCGTATCACGCCGGATCGCACTCTCAGCAGACAGGTTCCGCCGGCTATCCGGGACAGCAGAACGCGCCCGGCCAGCAACCCGGTTCCAACGCCTATGCGGCGGCACCCGGTTCGGGGCCCTATTCCTCGGAATTCTCGCCCGTCGGTTCTCAGCCCGGACCAGGAGGTCCCGGCGGGCCCGGTGGACCGTACGGGCCGGACGGGTTCGGTCCGTACGGAGCTCAACAGCCGCCTCGGCGAGAGAAGAAGGGACCCGGTTGGGGCGCGACGATCGCGATCGGACTGGTGGCTGCCCTCCTCGGTGGGGCTCTCGCGTTCGGCGGAAACTATGCGCTCTCGGCGCTGCAGAATGAGGAGCCGCGCAAGGTCGCCGAGGAGACGATCGAGACTCCCGACTGGACGCAGGTCGCAGAGAAGACCTCGGACAGTGTGATGTCGATCCAGGTCGGCACGCGCGGTCAGGTCCAAGGGCTCGGCTCGGGGGCGCTGTATGACGATCAGGGCCACGTCATCACGAACAACCACGTCGTCGCTCCGGCGGACACCCCCGACGGCGAGATCGCCGTGACCATGAAGAACGGTGAGACGACGGAGGCGAAGATCGTCGGCCGCGACCCCTCGACCGATATCGCCGTCATCAAACTCGATCAGGTGCCCGACGGTGTGAAGCCGCTGGTCATCGGTGATTCGAAGAAGCTGACCGTGGGCGATCCGGTGATGGCCCTGGGCAATCCGCTCGGCCTGGCCAACACCGTGACCACCGGTATTGTCTCCGCGCTCGACCGCCCGGTGTCGACGGAGAACATCGGCGAGGATGCATCCTCGCAGGAGAAGGAGATGACGATCACGAACGCCATCCAGACGGATGCGGCGATCAACCCCGGCAACTCGGGTGGACCGCTGGTCAACGGTGATGGCGAGTTCATCGGCGTGAACTCGGCGGCGGCTTCGCTGAGTCAGGGCGAGGGAGGACAGTCCGGATCGATCGGCATCGGGTTCGCGATCCCCGCGAACCAGGCCGTGATGATCGCCGACCAGCTCATCTCCTCCGGCAAGGCCCAGCATCCGTTCCTCGGGATCACGCTCACCGACGGGCACATCAACAGCGGCGGAATCAGCCGCGGCAGCGCCAAGGTGCAGTCCGTGGCCAGCGGATCCCCCGCTGCCAAGGCCGGAATCAAAGACGGAGACGACATCATCGAGGTGGCCGGGACCAAGGTCAACAACGCCATCGCCCTGCGCGCCCTCGTCCGGGCTCAGCCGGTGAACACTCCGGTCGAGGTCACCGTGGTCCGCGGCGGGAAAGAACAGAAGCTCGACGTCACGCTCGTACTGCAGTAGATCCGCGACTCACGCGTCAGAGCCTGGGGACGTTGCCGCGACTCAGCCACCTGGAGGGTGTGGACAGCCGAACGCTGTCCACACCCTCTTTCCGTGCTCTTCCGCTCACCATCCTTGACCGTCGACACTGATCTCGTCTCGCCCGACCGTGGCGGAACGTCTCTGACCACAAGGAGTGATGATGAGTTTCGAAGTCGACGCCGAACGTGTCCAATCTGCTGCCACCGCCGCCGCCAACACCTCCCGCAACCTCACGTCCGAATCCGACACGATGACGCGCAATCTGCTCGCTCTCCAAGAATGCTGGCGCGGCAGTGCGTCACAGAACTTCCAGGCCGTGGTCAACCAGTGGGAGCGTGCCCAGAAGCAGCTCATGGAATCGCTCGACTCCGTCCACGGTGCGCTCCACACAGCCGCCCGGCAGTACTCCGAAGTCGAAGCAGCGAACTCGCGCCTCTTCGCTCCCTGAACCGACCGAGTCCCACCCGCCAAGTGTCACAGACTCCGGCTGCGGATCCCGAGATACCGCAGCCGGGATCTGTTCGTACTCGTAGTCGGCGTCTGGCAAACTATCAGCCTTTCTCAGTAGACTTGAGAGCGATAGTTCGCGGCGGTGTTGGCCAAGAATCTCCGGACCGGAGTGGATCGGGTTGGCAGCGTCGGGTCAAACCAATGCAGGAGTCGACTACGGATGAGTATCTTCCAACGGATCGCGACGATCTTCGGTGCCAAGGCCAACAAAGCTCTGGACAAGGCCGAGAACCCCAACGAAACCCTTGACTATTCGTACCAGAAGCAGCTTGAACTGCTGCAGAAGGTCCGCCGCGGTGTTGCCGATGTCGCCACCAGCCGCAAACGCCTCGAGCTGCAGATCAACCAGCTCGAGCAGCAGCAGAACAAGCTCTCCGGTCAGGCCGAGAAGGCCATGCAGATCGGCCGCGAGGACCTCGCCCGTGAGGCTCTGACCCGCAAGTCCGGCCTGACCCAGCAGATCACCGATCTGCAGACTCAGCACGAAGGACTGCAGGGTGAGGAGCAGAAGCTCACTCTCGCCTCGCAGCGCCTGCAGGCAAAGGTCGACGCCTTCCGCACTAAGAAGGAGACCCTCAAGGCCACGTACAATGCCGCCGACGCGCAGACCAAGATCGGCGAAGCGTTCTCGGGCATCTCGGAAGAGCTCGGCGACGTCGGGCTCGCCGTCCAGCGTGCCGAGGACAAGACCGCCTCGCTGCAGGCCCGCGCCGGTGCCGTCGATGAGCTCCTCGCTTCCGGTGCTCTCGACGATGTCACGGGTACCCAGAAGGACGACATCACCGCTCAGCTCGATTCCCTCTCCAGCGAGAACGACGTGGAGATGGAACTTCAGCGGATGCGTGAGTCCCTGCCTGCCGGTTCCGAGAAGCAGGACCAGAAGTCGCTCGAAGGTGAGGATAAGCAATGATCATCCGCATCATGGGCGAAGGGCAGTTCGACGTTCTGAACGTCGACCAGAACCTGCTCCAGAAGTACGACAACCAGGTTGAGGATGCCGTCAATGCGGGCAATGAGGAAGCCGCCCGCACCGCGCTGAGTGCCCTCCACGACTACGTCACGGCCAACGGGCAGCCGGTTGCCGATGACTACCTCGGATCCTCCGATGTCGTCATCCCCTTCGTCGACGCCACCTTGGCCGAGATCGCCGAACTGCTCACCGGCGAGGGCTTCATCCCGGATCCGGCCTGAAACCACAGAGCACCAAAATGCACCCGGCCCATTGTCTTCGACAGTGGGCGGTTCTGCCACTGCCAGAGAGGAACCACGATGAAGAATCGCTTCGTCAGAGACAACGGACTGACCATGCGGATGGGATGGACGATCTTCCTCAACGGCCTGATCTATGTCGTGCTCATCCTCGCGATCTGGTGGATCGTCGGCCAGAGCGTCGGCGGCGTCATCGTCGCCGTCCTCATCAGTGCCGGCGCGTTCTTCTTCCAGTGGTACTTCTCCGACAAGATCGCCATGCGCGCGATGGGCGGTAGGGAGGTCTCCCCCGAGGAGGCTCCGGAGCTGCATACGATCGTCGACCGACTCTGCCAGCTGGCCGATTCGACGAAGCCCCGCGTGGCCGTCTCGAATTCTTCCATCCCCAATGCCTTCGCCACCGGCCGCTCCCCCGAACGCTCGGTGGTGTGCGTGACCCGTGGTCTGCTCGAGAAGCTCGATCGTGATGAAGTCGAGGTCGTGCTCGCCCACGAGCTCTCCCACGTGGCCCACCGCGACGTGACCGTGATGACCGTCGCCGGTGTCACCGGTGTCGTCGCCGCACTGATGATGCGCGCCGGGTACTACATGAGCTTCGGACGGTCGAACAACAATAACAACGGCATCCCGATCCAGCTGCTGTTCATCCTCGTCGGAGCCGTCGTCTACGGGCTCTCGTTCGTCCTCATCCGCGCCCTCTCACGGTATCGTGAGCTTGCCGCCGACCGTGCCGCAGCCATCCTCACCGGTGCGCCGTCGACCCTGGCATCGGCACTGACGAAGCTGAGCGGGGACATGGCCAAGATCCCGGAGAAGGACCTGCGGTCGTCCGCCTCGGCGAACCACCTGGCTCTCATCCCCGCCATCAGCGGAAAGGCCGCATTCGGCCAGCTCTTCTCCACCCACCCCTCACTCGAGAAGCGCCTGGAGCAGCTGGCGAAGATCTCCGCCCAGCTCTCCCGCCCCGAGTGAGCATCCGCCACACGCTTGAACTGCGCACCACCGAATTAGGAGCTCAATGGGATTCTTCGACGCACTGCTCGGCCGGTCCAAACCGAAACGGGCCAACCTCGACGACCTCTTCGCCCTGCCACCGGCGGCACTGACGCTGCAGGCCGCTACCGGCTTCACGCCCACAGGCGTCGGGGCCGTCGCCTTCCGCCAGGTCGAGGGAGCCGCATTCCAAACTGCTGAGTCCGAAAGCGTCGCCCTCATCGGCTCCGACCCGGCCGCCTCGGTGAGGCAGGAGAACGACGGCTTCGGGTTCACGTGGCAGGTCGTGGCCGATGAGAACGCCGAGGTGGTCAACCTCGTCACGAACATCCATGCCGTGAACTCGGCGCTGGTCAATCAGGGATTCGACACCATGCTGCTGTGCACGACCGTGTACTTCGTCCACCCCGATGGACGTCGGATGGCATTGGTCTACCAGTACAAGCGCGGAACCTTCTATCCGTTCGTGCAGTCGGCACCGAAGCAGCGGGACAACCCCCTGGAGATCCAAGTCAAGGGCGTGCTCTCCAATGAGCTGCCGTTCGAAGAGGATACGTCGAACTGGTCGGCTCTGTGGGACGCCCCGGGTATGAATGACACCCCGGGCGCTCCCGAGCTGCAGTAGGCGCACCTGGCCCGAAGGGTGGGCCAGCCCGAAGGCGTGTACCCGTCCTGACAGAAGGATAGGCAGACAGACGAGTGGAGGGCGTCCCGCGGGACGCCCTCCACTATCTGTTCGCGTTCGCTTCGGTCGAGACCGGATCAGTCTTCCTCGGCAGTCACGATCAGCCGTCCTCGGCAGTCACCTCGATGACTTCGCCGAGGGCTTCGATGCGGTCGCCGGGACGGATCGTGGCGCCTCGACGGGTCTCGACCTCGCCGTTGACGCTGACCTCACCGTCGGCGATCATGTCCTTGGCCATGGCACCGTGTTCGGCGATGCCGTGCAGTTTGAGCAGCTGACCGAGTCTGATCGACTCGCCGCGGATCTCGATCGTGTCCATCAGAACATGTCTCCGAATCCGTCGAACAGGCCGCCGCCGTCACCGCCGTCGCCTCCGAAGAAGCCACCGCCGTCGCCGCCCATGTCTCCGCCTGCGTCTCCACCGGCGTCGCCCATGTCGCCTCCGTAGGCGCCGTCCCAGCCGCCGCCCATTCCGCCGAACATCATGGCGCCCATGAGGACGCCGGGCAACAGGCCGGAACCTGCATAGGAGTTGAAGTAGCCGCGGTTGTATTCGGCGTAGGCCGGTCCGGCCTCCCAGTAGGCGCGGCGGGTGTGTCCGTCACCGGTGACGACCTTGCGCACCAGCGGATCGGCACCGACAGCGACGCGCTCGGCGTCGGCGGCGCACACGGGCACCGGGCGAAGCTGACCGCCGGCCGGGGCCCAGTCGATGTCTTCGACCGAGGGACCGTGCTGGGGGTTGAAGAAGCAGGGCGGACGACGCACCGGCAGGGGTTTGCCTTCGACTCGGGCGCGAACGCATTTTGCGGCGTAGCGGCCGTCTTCGAGCGCCTCGGTGACGTGTCGGATGTCAGTGGGTTCGGAGACCTTTTCGAGCGTCTCCTTGGCAACGTCGTACGAGTCGAGCGCCTGCTTGTAGTCCTGCGCTCCGCCCGTATCGAGGTCGACTCCCGCAGTAATGACGTCGAGTTCGGCGACTTCTTCGCCGAATGAGGTGACGTCTTCTTCAGCGGTCTTCTTCACCTGCTGAAGTTCAGCGGCGTGCAATTCCCGCTGCCGCTTCTTCTCCTTGCGGTGGCCGATGAAGAAAACGGCCCCGAGAACTACGAGCAGCAACAGAAATACTTCAGTCACGATCCATGCCTCCCAGGCTAGCTTTGTCCTCGAACAGTATGCCCGATGAAACTGACAGGCGTCTGAGCCTGTGCCCCACATCCGCTCAGTCCTCGGCCGCCGATGGCCGGTGTGCAGAGGTCAGGCGAGACCGTCACTCTCCCCGTGAGCGACCGCCTCAGACGAGAGCCTGGAGGCCTTTGACCAAGGCCGCGATTCCGCCGCCGAAGGCGAGGACGAGCATCCCGATCCGCGCGATCGCCACATCGATATGACGGGCGAGCCAGTCACCACCGGCGAGCCCCGCCACGAGGACGATTCCGAGCCCGATCCAGACCCCGACATCCAGATGCGGCCAGGTCCCTCCGTCGATGATCACCTTCATCACCACCGCCGAGGCGGTCCCGACGACGAGGAACGGCTGTAGGGTGGCTGCGAACGACCGCTGCTCCCAATTCGTCAGCACAGCGTAGGCGCTCACCGCCGGACCCCCAGCTCCAGCCGCGGCCGACATCGCCCCGGAGAAGAGTCCGGCCGTCAGCCGTGTGCCGAGGTTCGCGGGGATCGTCCGCCCCAGCTTCCCCAAGGTCAGTGAGCTGATGAGGGAGACGACGATGAGGACGCCGATGAGGATCTGCAGCGGTGCGGTGGGCAGCGCCGACGAGAGCAGCGCTCCGGGAATTGTGCCGATCACGGCACCCAAGGCAAGATGTCGGAACGGCGGCCATTCCACCTCGGCGAAGGTGCGGACGAAGACGGAGAATGAGGCGACGATTCCGCAGATGTTGACGAGGATGACTCCGCTGAACGGGTCGAGGAGGAGGACGAGGAAGGGGCCGCTGACCAGGCCGAATCCCATCCCGGTGACGCGTTGGGACAATGCACCGAGGAACACTGCGAAGAGGATGAGCACGACGACGGGTTCCACCCGGCCGAGTTTAGTCGAGTCCGATTCCCGGCTGATCCTCAGTCTCACCGCTGACGGCGGGGTTAGAGTATTCACCATGAACGCCAGTCCCCTCTGGTCGCGGTTCAGCGCAGATCCGCGCTCGTATGGGCAGGTCCGGGCCTCTGATGCCGATCGCGCGGTCGTCAGTGATGTCCTCTCGGAGGCTTACGCCCTCGGTCAGCTCGACGTGGAGGAGTTCGATGAACGCACCGAGGCTGCCGCGAAGATCAAAACGCTCGGTGAAGTCCCAGTACTGATCGAGGACCTCGTCCTCACTGATCCTGCAGAGACCGAACCCAGCCAGCTCGATGATGCGGGGCGCGCACAGGCGTTGGCCCGCCTCGAGGAGGATCGGGTGCCGATCACGCCGGAGCAGATCGATGCCGCGGCGCAGAAGTACTACAAGGATCGGGTGCGCCGGTCGTTGCTCGGCGCAGTCGCGGGCCCGGTCGGGATCGTGCTGGCGATCTGGGCGTTCTCGTCGGTCGCGTCTGGCCAGTTCATCTTCTTCTGGCCGATCTTCGTCATCGTGCCTATGCTGCTCGGCGGTTTGGGGCGCATCGCGCATAAGGACGAGATCATCCGCAATCGGAAGAAGGAGCTCACGCGTCGAGCCCGGGCCCACCTCGGCGATGCCGAGGCTCAACGGCAAATCGAACAGGGTGAGACTCCCGAGCGAGATTACGAAGCCGACTTCGGTACGGGGCTGCAGCCGCCGCATCCGTCCCACCCGCCCTACTCGCCCGGTCAGATCTCACGCCGGGAGGAACGGGACCGGCGCCGTCGCACCGACGTCATAACCGCGACAATCCCTGGGACTGAGGGCACGCTCCGCGTCCGGGAGGTGCTGCTGAGCCTCAGACCTGGAAGATTCGGATCTGTCCGAAGTCCTGGGCTTTGTGAGTGGTGAACCACATGGTGTGCGAGAAGTGTCGCAGGTCGTCACCGTCGGCCTCGGATTGCCAGTAGCCCCACGCCGCCGCGGCCTTGCCGTGAGTGATCGCCGCTTCGAGGTGGCCGACCTCCGGCGAATGAGCGGACAGTTTCAGCAGCGCTTCGACGACGGCCTCCCGCCCGGTGTGGGTCTCGACGTCGGAGGGGTGAACGAGCTGGAGGACGCAGTCGTCGGCGATCACCTCGGCGAGGGCCTCTTTGTCCCCGTTGAAGAGATTCTCTTCGAACGTCGCGACGAAGACGTTCTTCGGACTGTTTCCGCAAGCATCGGTGCCGGTGAAAGTCATACCGTCAGCCTAGGCGGGCGGAGGCGGCGGGACAACGGGTCGGTGGGTCTCCTCGGCGAAGGTGGGTGCTTCTGGAAGAAGAATCGGATACGGCTGCCCCGGACTGTCGGGCATGAAAACGGCCGTGCCGGCACCCTGCGGGCACCGGCACGGCCGATCGGACGAGCGGGGGCTATCAGAAGCCCATGCCGCCCATTCCACCCATGCCGTCCATGCCGGCAGCTGCGTCTGCACCTGCGGCGGCCTTTTCGGGCTTGTCGGCGACGACCGACTCGGTGGTGAGGAACAGACCGGCGATCGAGGCGGCGTTCTGCAGAGCAGAGCGGGTCACCTTGACCGGGTCGTTGATGCCGGCGGCCAGCAGGTCCTCGTACTCACCGGTTGCGGCGTTGAGACCGAATCCGGCTTCGAGGTTGGCGACCTTGTCGGCAACCACACCGGCTTCGAGGCCGGCGTTCGTGGCGATCTGCTTCAGCGGGGCTTCGATGGCAACCTTGACGATGTTGGCACCGGTGGCCTCGTCTCCCTCGAGTGCGAGGTCGGCGAATGCGGCCTTGCCCGCCTGGATGAGCGAGACGCCGCCACCGGCGACGATTCCCTCTTCCACAGCAGCCTTGGCGTTGCGTACGGCATCTTCGATGCGGTGCTTGGTTTCCTTGAGCTCAACCTCGGTGGCGGCTCCTGCCTTGATGACTGCAACACCGCCGGCCAGCTTGGCCAGACGTTCCTGCAGCTTCTCACGGTCGTAGTCGGAGTCCGAGTTCTCGATCTCGGCACGGATCTGAGCGACCCGTCCGGCGATCTCCTCGGCGTCTCCCGCGCCCTCGACGATGGTGGTCTCGTCCTTGGTGATGACGACCTTGCGGGCGGTGCCCAGCAGGTCGGTGGTCACGCTGTCGAGCTTGAGCCCGACTTCCTCGGACACGACCTGGCCACCGGTGAGGATGGCGATGTCGGCGAGCTGAGCCTTGCGACGGTCACCGAAGCCCGGAGCCTTGACAGCCACGGACTTGAAGGTGCCCTTGAGCTTGTTCAGCACCAGGACGGCCAGGGCTTCGCCCTCGACGTCTTCGGCGATGATGAACAGCGGCTTGTTGGACTGCTGGACCTTCTCGAGGACGGGCAGCAGGTCCTTCACGTTCGAGATCTTGGAGTTGACGATGAGGATGTAGGGATCCTCAAGGACAGCTTCCTGACGATCGGTGTCGGTGACGAAGTAACCGGAGATGTAGCCCTTGTCGAAGCGCATACCCTCGGTCAGTTCGAGCTCGAGTCCGAAGGTGTTGGACTCCTCGACGGTGACGACGCCTTCCTTGCCGACCTTGTCGATGGCCTCGGCGATCAGTTCACCGATCGCGGGATCTCCGGCGGAGATGCCAGCGGTAGCGGCGATCTGTTCCTTGGTCTCGATGTCGATGGCGTTTTTCAGCAGGACGTTCGTGACGGCCTCAACGGCCTTCTCGATGCCGCGCTTGAGGCTGAGCGGATCAGCACCGGCTGCCACGTTGCGCAGGCCTTCGCGGACGAGAGCCTGTGCGAGCACGGTAGCGGTGGTGGTTCCGTCGCCTGCGACGTCGTCAGTCTTCTTGGCGACTTCCTTGACGAGCTCGGCGCCGATCTTCTCGTAGGGGTCCTCGAGTTCGATCTCCTTGGCAATGGAGACGCCATCGTTGGTGATGGTCGGTGCGCCCCACTGCTTTTCGAGCACGACATTGCGACCGCGGGGTCCAAGGGTCACCTTGACCGCGTCCGCAAGCTGGTTGAGGCCAGCTTCGAGTCCTCGACGAGCTTCTTCGTCGAATGCAATCATCTTTGCCATAGTGGCTTAGATCCTCCCTGATGGAGTGGAGTGGGATTCCAGAGCAGTCATCAACGCCCGCGACGGCAGAGAGTGTGTCCGCATGTTCCATTCCACATATGGACCACGCTCTCGAGACGACTGGTGGGAACCCATCGGTTTTCACCAGTACTAGATTTAGCACTCTCCCCATGCGAGTGCAAATATTTGTGGCCCGCCATGACGGGTGCGGAGGGCCGCGTTCCGCGATTTCTCGCCGCACGGTCACGGCGCAGGGGCAGTTCGGCCCAGCGCGAAACGTCTGCCGACGGTGAAGCACGCCGGGTCAGTTGACGCTCGCAGGTTCGAGCGGGCCGGAGCAGGCCCACTTGCGACGGCCGCGTGCGGGTCGACAGACGCCGGAATCAACGCGCGGGCGAAGTGGCACAGTCAAACACCCACGTCGCGGTCGCAATCGGCACGGTTTAGGGTGAACAGCCCTGTTTCAAACACGTGCTATTCAACTCAAACTGGGCCGATTCGAAGTTCGTACCTACGGGCGCAGCTCGAGTGAGCCCGCACCCTCTCAGCACCAAATCTTCAACTTTTGGTGCACCTCGTTCTGAAAGACACACAGAAGAACGTGTGCAGCTCGAAACAATGTGCACCAAAACGCGGGTTGCTGCGACCACGCAGGCACTGAAAAGCGCCGAGCAGTTGCCTGCTCGGCGCTTTCCCCGTGCGGTTGGTGCCGGTCGCCCGAAGGCCATTCCGACGACCCGCCGCAGCGGATCAGAAAACTGTGCTGACAGCAGCCAGTCTCAGAGGAGGGTGACGGACTCCGCCTGAGGACCCTTTTGTCCTTCTCCAACTTCGAACTGAACCTGCTGGCCCTCTTCGAGAGAGCGGTAGCCGTCCATCTGGATTGCGCTCCAGTGAACGAACACGTCCTGGTTGTCGCCTTCGAGGGTGATGAATCCATAGCCCTTTTCAGCGTTGAACCACTTGACGGTACCTTGTGCCATTACTTCTCCATACAGTGCAGTGCCATTGAAATCCCGCATCTCGGCCGCGATCAGATGACCTCACCCGAGATACGGAAGCTAGTAAAACTCAACTGACCCCGCGACTTCTCTCATTGACCTCTAGAGAACTATCTCGGTGAAGCACGAATAGAACACAAGGTGCTGTGCTTGCCTAGCTGTTGCAACTCTACCGCAGGCGCGCACCCCGACTAGAGCGGTCCAGCACTGTTATAGATTCGTTATCTAAGGGTTTCTGCCCTGTTCACAGCGGGGATCGCTGCGAATCAAATCAGACCGTTCGGTCAGAAATTCGCCGAGGATGCCCGCCGTCGAAGATCCCGACCGCAACCGAACCGATCCCCCGACTCAATCGCACTGCGGCACGACCGAATCGCTGCGGATCAGTCCGAACCGCCGTCACTCGACTCCGGCCCGCGATCGGCGATGTCCGAACAGATGACGACGGTGATGTCGGCTTCGAAGTCGGAAGAGGCTTCCGTGGCCGAGACTCCCAGTGACTTGGCGACGAGCTTCGCCTGCGAAGCGTTCTCTTCGCCGTCGTAGTACACGGTCGAGTCGGAGAGGTCCGTCGAGTAGTTGCCGACCTGGCCGAGCTTCCAGCCCTTCTCTTCGACAGCTTCAGAGAACTTCTTCGCAGCGCCGGAGACTCCCGAGCCGTTGAGAACGTCGACGGTGATCGAGTCGTCGGCGACGCTGACTTCGCTCTCACTCGGCGAGGGTTCGGCCGATGCCGATTCGGAGGCCGGCGGATCGGCGATCTTCGATTCGGGGTTGCCCATCGAGGAGAAGATGATGTTGATGGCGGCCACGACCAGCAGGACCGCGACCAGCGCGAGAATGATGACCAGTGAGATGGCACCGATGTTCGACGATGCCGCGGATTCCTGTCGATGGGCACCGCTGCGCCGGCCGGGCTCGATCTCGTCGAATTCGTCGGTCATGTCTACCTCGAGACGCGGGCTTGGGCGCGCTCGCTCTGCCGCGTGCTGCGGATTCGGCGAAGGCGCTTGACCAGCATGGGATCGCTGGCCAGAGCTGCAGGGTTGTCAAGAAGCGAGTTGAGGATCTGGAAGTAGCTGGTGGCCGACATGTCGAAGCGCTCACGGATCGCGTGGTCCTTGGCGCCTCCGTACTTCCACCACCGCCGCTCGAACTCCAAAACGGCCACCTCGAGCTCGCTCAGTTCTGAGGTGTCGTCATTCGGCGGCATAGAGGTTGTGCTCCTTCGAGAGGTATCTGTGCTTCTATATTATCGCCCGATCGGCGGTACCGAAATTTCCGGCGCGCCGCTGCGGATGTGAGGTCGCTCCCCGATCCTCCCCAACCAACCGCCTCACCCCGCCGCGCGGCACTGATTCGGTGGCCGTGTCGACGGGGTGAAGGGAACGAATATCGCCGAGGTGGGGCCGCCTCGGCGAACCGAGTGACCCGACCTCGCGGATCGGATCAGCGGATGCGGATGTTGACCTGCTTGATCTGGGTGAACCCTTCGAGCATGCCTTCCAGCGATGCCTCTCGCCCGAAGCCTGAGGTCTTCATGCCGCCGTAGGACTGGCCGGCCAACTGGCCGCCGCCCTGGTTGACCTGAACCCAGCCGGATTCGATCCGGTTGGCCATGGTCAGGGCCGCGTCGACGTCCTTGGTGAAGACGAAGGCCGCGAGACCGAAGTCGGAGTCGTTGGCCATGTCGACGACCTCGTCGATGTCCTTCCACGGGATGACCGAGAGGACGGGCCCGAAGATCTCTTCACGGCTCGTCTGCCAGTCGTTCTTCGCCTTCGAGAAGATCACGGGCGCATGGTAGAAGCCGGGTTCGCCGACTTCCAGCGAATCGAAGCCGTCATAGGCGATCTCGACGCCGTCCATCGACTTGCCCATCTCGATGTAGCTGGCGACCTGGTCGTACTGCTTCTGGTTGATGATGCAGCCGATGTCGGTGGACTCATCCCGGGGATCGCCGACCTTCATCTTCGACACCGCGTCTACGAGCTTGGACAGGAAGTCGTCGTAGATGTCCTCGTGGAGGAACAGGCGCGAACCCATGGTGCACGACTGACCCTGGCGGGCGAAGCGGGTCGACAGCAGGACCTGCTCGAGGGTGTCGTCGTCGTTCGAGTCCGGGAAGATAATGTTCGGGGACTTGCCGCCGAGCTCCATCGACGAATGCGCGAGTCGACCACCGGCCAGCTCGGCGACGTGACGGCCGACGCTCGTCGATCCGGTGAATGAGACCTTGTCGACGTCGGGGTGGACGTTGAGGGCCTCACCGATGACCGAGCCCTTGCCGGTGACGACGTTGAGCACGCCTGCAGGGAGGATGTCGGCGATGATCTCGGCCATCTTGAGGATGGTCAGCGGTGCATCCTCGGCGCATTTGAGGACGATCGTGTTGCCGGCGGCGATCGCGGCGGGGGTCTTGAAGGCGGCGATCATCAGCGGCGAGTTCCACGGCAGGATGCCGGCGACGACGCCCAGGGGCACGCGCTTGGTGTACTGGAGCTGCTTGTCTCCGGCGGGCAGGGTGTTGCCCTTGACCTCACCGGCGACGCCGCCCATGTAGCGGAACAGGTCGGCCAGGATCATCGTCTCCGGGCGAGCCTGGGTGCGGATCGCGTTGCCGGTGTCGAGAGCGGTCAGCTGAGCGAGCTCCTCCGAGGCGGCTTCGAGCGCATCGGCACAGGCCAGAAGCTTCTTCTGGCGTTCCTTGAACGGAAGGGCCGCCCACTCGGGGAAGGCCTTCCGTGCGGCTTTGACGGCGCGGTCGGCGTCGTCCTCTTTGCCGTTGGGCACCTTGGCGATGACGACGTTGCGGTCGATCGGGGTGATGACATCGGTGGTGTCGCCGTCAGCGGCGTCGACCCACTGACCGCCGATGAGCATCTTCCAGTTCTTGGCCTCTGGGAATTCCGACATTTCGGTCCTTTCGTTCAACGATGAACTCCTTAGGCCGAGCATAACGCTTGGCAGTGACGCGCAATACACCGGTTCGGTAGGCGATCGCGCACACCCGATCTGCGCTCGGTGCACATGCGCGCAGGTCGATTCCCACCCCCGCCGAGGCGGTGCCGACGTTTTCGACCGCCTCCCTCGAAGTGGTGCCGACGTTTTCGTCTACGCTGGCCGGGGTGGCGCCGAGGTTCGCAACGCTCGCCCTTCCCGCGTCTGCGCGGTGGATGGCGGATTGTTGGGTCGATCCACGGTGATTTCAGTGAGGAAACCAGCGTGGATGACCCAACAATCATGTCCGTGGTGGCTTCCCGCCCCCGCTTCCCCTCCGCTGGCGACAGCACCGCCGTTCCTGCGCCGCCCATTCCTTGGAAGCTGACACCACTGTCCCAGTACGACCTCGTCCGCCGAGCATCGCTAAACTCGTGCCCATGACGTCGACGCCTCCGCTGACCGAGATCATGTCCCCCGATTGGGCGAACGCGCTGGTCGGAGTGGAGGAGCGCATCCATTCGATGGGCGACTTCCTCCGCGAAGAGATCGCCGCCGGTCGTGCCTACCTGCCCTCCGGGGACTTCGTCTTCCGCGCCTTCGCCGAACCGCTGTCCGAGGTCAAGGTCCTCATCGTCGGTCAGGACCCCTACCCGACGCCCGGCCACGCCATCGGCCTGTCATTCGCCGTCGACCCCGATGTCCGTCCCCTGCCGCGGTCGCTGGGCAACATCTATAAGGAGCTCGAGTCCGACCTCGGCATTCCGCCGGCCCCGCACGGAGACCTGCGTGCCTGGTCACGCCAGGGAGTCATGCTGCTCAACCGGGCGCTGACCGTCTCCCCCGGCGAACCCGCATCCCACCGTGGCAAAGGCTGGGAGGAGATCACGGAACGGGCGATCACCGCGCTGATCGAACGCGATCAGCCGCTTGTCGCGATCCTCTGGGGCCGCGACGCCCGGAATCTCGCTCCCCTGCTGACATCAGGAACCGCCGAGGTGGCCATCATCGAATCCGCGCATCCCTCACCTCTGTCAGCACGGCGGGGATTCTTCGGTTCCCGACCGTTCTCGCGCACGAATGAATTGCTCGCCCAGAAGGGCATCGACCCGATCGATTGGGCCCTGCCGGATCAGGTCTGAACTCGGCTCAAGCCCTGCCAGATCGCGCCTGAGCCCGGATCAAGGGTGAGCCCGGGTCCGATCTGAGTCCGGATCAAGGGTGAGCCCGGATCCGGACTGAGCTCAGATCAGGTCTGAATAGGGCCGGTCTCGGTCGCGTCTGCGGCTCCTGATCCGCCGAGTCCACTCGAAGCGGCTCCCGATCCGCTGGAACCGCCCGCCTGGGCTCCCGCCCCTCCGGGTCCACTCGACTGAGTCTTCGCCCCGCTGGGCTGCACCGAATCGATGACTGCGGTCGAGGTCTCGCCGCTGCGCACCTCCTCGACCTTCTCCTCGGCAGAGCTCTGGCTCTTGAAGTTCTGGCTCTTGAGGTTCTTCAGCGGCAGCGCCAGATAGCTGCCGAGCACAGCCCCGACGGCGAGAGCCGCATTCGCCAGTATCGCGGTGAACAGCGAGGACAGACCCACAGCGAAGGAGACGTTCTCCGATTCCGACGCGATCTGATAGACAGCGGTGAAGATCGACAGTCCCTGCAGAAGGGTGTAGATGCCGGGAATCATAAGCACGATCGCCGGAGCTCCCAGCCGCAGCGCCAGCGGCCGCGACAGGAAACCGGTGACGGTGGCCGCCAGCAGACTGGCTAGCACATTGTCGACGTCCAACAGCGTCAGCGACATCATCGTAATGTGCGAAGCAAGGCCGACGAGCGCCGCTGGCAAGATGAACCGGCGCCTGGCCGACATGGCCACGGCACCGGACATCGACACCACGGCCGCCGCGACCATCGACAGGATCGCCGTGACCACATGCGGGCTCGTCTTCGGCACGAGGACTTCGATATGGCCGAGCCCGATGGCTTGACCGCACACGATGCCCAGTGCGATTCCGGAGACGATGCCGGCCAGAGTCATGAACACCCCGACCACCCGCCCTGCCGCGGTCAGCGGGAAGTTCGTCAGCGCATCCTGAACCGCCGAATACAGCGACTGTGTCGGCAGCAGCAGAACGATTCCGGCAGCCACGAGATACTGCGGTGAGGCGATGATACCGACGTCGCCGGCGATGGTGGCGATGAGCGTCGCCGAGGCGGCCTGCAGCGCCGTGATGAAGAACGACGGCAGGTGGGTGCGCCCGAGCAGCTTGCCGAGCTGGAAGACGACGATCGCCATCGTGATGCCCAAGGGCACTGCAATCGGCCCTCCGCCGAGCAGCAGGACGAGGGCACCGACCATGAAGCCCCAGGCTCCGGTGGTGAACCATTCGGGGAACGGCCGCCGCTGCGTGCGTATCGCGTCGAGACGACTGCGTGCCTCGTGGAATTCCAGACGTCCGTCGACGAGGTCGGTGACGAGCTTGTGCACCGAGGCGAGCTTCGCAAAATGCGTGGACTCTCCGCGGTTGACCCGCATCACCGTCAGCAGACGTCCGTCCGAGGTCGAATAGTGCACGACAAGAGTGTTCGAGGTCAGATCGACCTCGACGGTGGCCAGACCGCACGCGGTGCACGCGGCGATGACGGAGACCTCGACATCGCTGGTGCCGGCACCGGCACGCATCATCATCGCCGCGATATCGGCGGCGAGGTCGAGGACCATCCGGGCTTCGTCTTCGCTCGGCTCCTTCGCCTGCACTGGCGCCTGGTACGGGGTGCCTTTGAGCGCGGTGACGATCGGCACCGGCTGGGTGTTCTCCGTCGTGCCCGAGACGAGTTTGCCGACGGTGCGCCGGGCGACCCTCTGGGCGATGCGCTGAGACGCACCGCGGTGATCGGTGCGAGCCTTCGACCGTCCGCCGCGTTCGGGCTTCGCCGCCTTCGCCGCCGCGGCCTTCGCAACGTCCTCCGGTTGGGGTTCGGGTGAGGATTCGCGCAGTTCGGCCAGTCGCTGCAGGCGAGTGCGCTCGAGCAGTTCGCGCAGAGCCTGGGATCCGGCCTCCGGATTGCCGCCCTCGACCGGCCCCGGGGACGAACCGCGGACGGGGCCCGGCTCGGTCGGATTCTCGACCCGAACCTCGGCGGTGGTGGCGTCTTCGAGTTCTCTGTCGCTCACGGCTCGCTGATGAGTGTCGGGCCGAGCGGGTCGGCGATGTGCGCGGTTCCTGAGGCGGCGTCGAAGTCGAAGACGCGACGGCCGGAGACGAAGACGGTCTCGGCGCGAGAGTTGAGATCGAGCGGATCGCCCGACCAGATGACGATATCGGCGTCGCGGCCCACGGCCAGGGAGCCGAGGCGGTCGTCGAGGCCGAAGATCGCGGCGGGGTTGATCGTCAGCGCTTCGATGGCGACGACCGGGTCGAGCCCCTCCTTCACGGCCAGGGAGGCTTCGTGGATGAGGAAGTTGATCGGGATGACCGGATGGTCGGTGGTCAGCGCGATGCGCACTCCCGCCTCGGCGAGGGAGGCCGCAGTGGCCAGGGTGCGGTCGCGCAGCTCGACCTTCGACCGGGTGGTCATCAGGGGTCCGAGGATGACGTCGATGCCCTTGGCGGCGATGTAGTCGGCGATCTTGTGGCCTTCGGTCCCGTGATTGATGACGAGGCGGTATCCGAATTCCTCGGACAGGCGGATGGCGGTGGCGATGTCGTCGGCGCGGTGGCAGTGCTGATCCCACGCGAGCTTGCCGTCGAGGACGTCGGCCAGGGTCTCCTTGACCAGATCCCGGTCGAACGGGGTTCCCTCGGCTTCGGCTTGGGCGCGTTTGGCCTGGTAGTTCCGTGCTTCGACGAAGGCGTCGCGGATGATCTTGACGGTACCCATCCTCGTCGACGGGGTGACCTTCTTCTCCCCGTACACGCGTTTCGGGTTCTCGCCGAGCGCGGATTTCACGGACAGATCCTGCGTCACGAGCATCTCGTCGACGATCCGTCCCCAGGTCTTGAGGAAGGCGGTGCGACCGCCGATGGGGTTGCCGGATCCGGGTTTGATGAGCGCCGAGGTGACTCCCCCACGCAGCGCATCCTTGAATCCGAGATCGGCAGGGTCGATGCTGTCGAGCGCGCGCAGGCCCGCCCCATTGGGATCGGTCATCTCATTCGTATCGTCACCGGACCAGCCTTCGCCGTCCTCATGCACGCCGAGGTGGCCGTGGGCTTCGATGAAACCGGGCAGGACCCAGCGTCCGCCGGCATCGATGACCTCGGTGTCCGCTGGGAGGGAAGAGGCGTCGACAGCTCCGGGGGCCACCTCGGTGATGCGGCCGTCCCTGACGGTCAGCGTGCCCGATTCGATCGCCTCGGCGCGGTTGCCGGACGCATCGGCCACGGGCACGATCCGCGCATTCGTGATGACGAAATCTGTGGCTGCGGGGACCGGAACTGACCGATACATTCTGCTCCTAGCGAGGGGGTCGGCGACGACGTCTGGCTGCGGTGTCGAGTCTACGCCACTCGATGTTTCCGCTCAGTGACCACAGGACTGTTCGACGCGTTGGCGAAGAGCCTGCGGCGGGGCGGATTCTCCCCTCTTCCCCTCCCCAATTACTACCTGCGACGCGCAAGCTACGTGCGAGCTGAGCTGGGCGCGTCGACGGTAGTTCTGGGGCGGAGGTGGCCGTGTCAGGCTCGGCGTATAGTCTGGGA